>CAZBYM010000179.1:0-8155 GCA_964495745.1 uncultured Chryseobacterium sp.
AATGCTAGCAAGTGTTTCAGCGCTTTTTACCAACCATTTTTCAGTAATATGCCAAAAATCCAAACTCTCTCACGTTTTTCACAACGAAAAGTGTCATCGAATAATGATTTTCGTGAGCGAAAGCCAAACGGCACAATTGCCATCGTCGCGCGGGCTAAGAATAGCGTTGTGTCGCCGTGAAAAGATTGTTGGAGACATATTTATTCACTCAAGGACCTTTTTGATAATCGAGTTTAGTTAACTCAGCTTTCGTCGCCCATGCATTTGCGCTGTCGATCGCATGTAATTCTACTCCTTGTTTTGATTTCACGACCCAACTCCATTGCTGATATCGCTCATTGACGTACTTCTTGAGTTTTTCCGCTTGTACTCTGGATTCGGGATTCAAATCCAAAGAAAGAATAGAATCCATTTGCAACAAACCAACGCGATAAACTTCCGTAATATTTTTTTCGATATCGTCAGCTGTTGTGAAATCACCAGCGCCGTACCGTTGCATAGCATAAGATTCCTTGTCTTCGAAATTGACAACGATTTGCTGCGGTGTTCGTGTCTTGCCACCTTTTGTGTGAGTTGCAAACCAAACAGTCGCTCCGGCAATAATTAGAAATGCTGCGATCAGGCCGTACCATTGTTTTTTTCGTTGATAGAAAAACATCTTTAGCTCAGGATAAATCAAATATCCGCCCAATGCACCTGAGAGAAGTCCTGCTATATGTGCAGCATTGTCGATGTGCGCACTGATTCCAATCAATAATGTAAGTCCAATCGAAATTGCAAGCGATTTTAGCATCGACAATCGAATGCTTTTGTCAATGAGATTGGTAGTAAGCAAGGCTGCAAGCACTCCTACAATTCCCAGAATAGCTCCCGATGCTCCTGCGCCAACACCATATTGATTCCACCAGATACTAACTGAACTCGCAAAAATTCCTGTGAACGTATACAAAATGCCAAATCTCCACGGACCAATGAATCGTTCGAGCAAGCGCCCTACGTTGTGAAGTGCAAGCATGTTCATTCCCAAATGAAGAAATCCGAAATGAATGTAGTTGCTAGTGATCAAACGCCAATAATCACCATCTGCAACCAGCTCTGCGTTGGTGGCGCCCCATTTCATCGCCTCTTCTGCAGAAGGGAAATAGGGACTTACGCCGTTTAGAATCATCACTAGCCAAACGAGCAAGTTCAAACAAATGATCACTGGAGTGACTTTCACTTCCTTATTCGGAATGAAGGTCTCAAGCCATTTTGGAAATTTGCGCTTAGGAGCTGTGCTGTATTCGCTTTCCATAATTCTGTTACTTCACACGATGAAATTGTGCTTACACAAAGCTACCATTTCCTATTCGCGTTTGCGCACAACGAGTACAGGAATTTTTGTGCTGTGACGCACACTGTTAATTGTGGCCCCAAAGAAAATGTCTTTCAGCATCTTGTGACCATGCGCTCCCATTACCAGCATATCACATTTTTTCTCTTCGATAAACTTTGGGATTTCAATTTTTGGATTACCAAAGCCAAGAAGAAGTTCGCTGGTATATCCTGCAGTTTTCAATTTTTCTGCATAACCATCTAAAGCTTTTCTGTCGAAATCTGTTTCCATATCTTCTGTTTCCTCCTCCATTACCCGCGCCATCGCAGTTTCTGTAATGTGAATCAAAATATACGTCGCTGATTTTCCTCCTTGCTGAATGGCTGCAGAAATAGCATCCGAATCGGTTGCAGAGAAATCTACGCACACAGCAATGCGTTCAAACGCCTTATCCGGTTTTAGTTCCAACTTCTCGGGCACTCCGTGAAGCTGCGCGCGTTTGTTACGGATTTTCTTGAAGAACGGAGAGAACGTAACCCACAACAGTAACCCGGCACAGAATATGCAAATTGGAATGGTAACCAATAGAATTGTTGAAGGTGTTTCTGATTGCGCAACCCATTTCCCGATTGTATCGATGATCAGTTTTACATTTAGACTGATAATCACAATGGCACATATCCACGCTGGATAAATTAGCCACGGTCCAGCTCTGAATTTTCCCATGAGCGTTTTGTCGGAAACAAAATGGATCAATGGAATAACTGCGAATCCCAATTGTAAACTAAGTATGACTTGACTCAATACCAAGAGCGCATCTTTTTTGTGTTCACCTGCAATAACAATTACTAGCACGGCCGGAATAATGGCAATGAGTCGAGTAATCAATCGGCGAAGCCAAGGTTGCAATCGGATATTGAGATATCCCTCCATTACAATTTGCCCACTCAATGTTCCTGTTAATGTTGAACTTTGTCCGGCAGCAATCAATGCAATTGCAAAAAGTATTGGTGCTGCGACTGACCCAAGGACGCCTCCCAAAAGTTCATGCGCTCTCTCGATTGTATCAACATCTCCATGCTTTCCATCTGAATAAGATGACGCGGCAAGTATCAGAATAGCAGCGTTAACAAACAGTGCAAGGTTCAGCGCAACTGCAGAATCAATTGTATTGAATTTGATAGCATTTCGGATTCCTTTTTCTGTTCGCTCGATTCTTCGCGTTTGTACGAGAGACGAGTGTAAATACAGATTGTGCGGCATAACTGTTGCTCCGATAATTCCGATCGCGATGTACAACGCATCACTGCTGGGAATAGACGGAATTAAACCTTCTGCTATTGCCAGCATATCCGGATCTGCAAATATCAATTCTGCGAGAAATGATAATCCAATCACGCTGATGAGCATGATAATGAACAATTCCATTTTCCGGATTCCAAATTTTTGCAACCAGAGTAATAGAAATGTGTCGAGCACAGTAATGCAAACTCCCGCGAGTAGAGGCAAGCCAGTCAGCAAATGCAATCCGATTGCTATTCCGATAACTTCTGCAAGATCCGTAGCGGCAATCGCAATCTCTGCGAATATCCACAAACAGAAATTCACTCCTTTCGGATAATGCATGCGTGAAGCTTGTGCAAGATCAAGTCCTGCAACAATTCCAAGACGCGCACTAAGACTTTGTAACAACAGTGCCATGAGATTCGACATTACCAACACCCATATGAGAGCATATCCAAAATGACTTCCACCTTGAATGTCGGTGGCCCAGTTGCCCGGATCCATGTAGCCAATACTCACGAGATAGGCAGGTCCAATAAATGCAAGAATCCGTTTCCAGCCGGTTTTGTGTTTACCAGTGTCAACGGTGGAATTAATTTCCTGCATCGAGGTATTGCGCATGCTGTGCTATTTCTTTTTAGAAAGTTTGATCAGAACATTCTTAGAAGCCGTTTGACTGATCATGAATGGTTTCTTTCCGTTCACTTTGATTCTCTGCGAATGATCAAATTCATTGATGTGCTCGATCTGAACGACGCTTCCAAGTCCTAAATTATTCTCATCCAGAAAACGGAGAAACACGGCAGAGTGTTCCGAAACTCCGGTCATCGTTCCTGTCTGACCAGCTTTACACAGCGATAGCGAAATACTTGCGGCATCAGCAAGTTTTCCTGCGCTGTCGGGAATAGGATCTCCATGCGGATCAAATTTTGGATAACCAAGAAATTTGTCGAGGCGGTCAGTTAGATTTTCAGAAATGATATGTTCCAGCTGTTCTGCAATTTCGTGCACTTCATCCCAGCCATAATTCAATTTTTCCACAAGAAATACTTCCCACAATCTGTGTTTCCGTACAATCATCAACGCCAGCTTGCGACCTTCTGCAGTGAGCTTCACTCCTTGATATTTCTGGTATTGTATCAGTTTCTTATCCGATAATTTCTTCAACATATCCGTAACTGAAGCCGCGCGTGTCTTTACTTCTGCTGCAATGCTGTTCGTGCTGACATTCTCGGCACCGGATTCATGAAGTTTCCAGATGGCTTTGAGATAATTTTCTTCCGAAAGAGTTGGCATAACTACTGTATGAAATTCAAAGGTAGCTATAAAAAATAATTTAGATGTGTCTAAAAATGGAATTGGGCAAAAAAAAGCCGCTTCGTTGTGAAGCGGCTCTCAGAAATTTCTCGTTTATCGTTTCAAATGAACGAAACCGGTATTGGTGATTGGCTCCATATCAAGGAAACAACGCGACGTGTATTTGGTGATGTAGTAATACACACCTTCATCTCCATCTTTACCTTCAATTTTTCCATCCCAACCGTAGTTGTAATCATTGGAGTAGAAAATTTCCATTCCCCAACGATTGTAGATCCAGATTTCATATGTGCCGATGTAAAGCAAAGTGAAATCAAATGCCGGTTGTGAAGCTCCTCCGGTTTGTACGAATACTGTCTGATCAAAGAACGGGTAGAAGTAATCGTTCTTCGCATCTCCATTCGGAGTAAAAATGTTCGTCAAGGAGTCAGCCATGAATGAGTTCACAGGTGGAACGTAAGTAATGATTATCGAATCAGTTATTGGACAAGGTGTAACACCGTAGACGCAATAGAATACGTCTCCAAGAACAGGATTCGTCAATAAATACATCTGTGAACTTGCTCCAAGAATAATTCCATTCTCATCATACCACTGATAACTTGGTTGACCCGGCAAAGCGATTAGAGTGATTTGAGCATCACCGTAACAGAATTGAGTGGTGATTCCGGCAGTATCAAGCAGAGGCGGATTGACGAGTGTGACCGTATCGAGTTCCGTACAACCTATCGAGTCAACAATAGTCACGATATACGTACCGGCCCCCAATCCCGTCGCTGTTGGTGTCGTTTGTATAGGAGCTGAATTCCACGTATACGTTTCGGGAGGAACACAATTCGCACACGTTGAAGTGGCCGAACCATTCGTTTGATTGTAGCAGATAGGATCGATACCGGTAATCTGTGTTTGAAGTGGAGTAAGTTCAATTACAACACTTAAAATTGTTTCGCAGGACGTATCAGCAATTGCGTGCATGATAACAGTGAATGTATCGCCAGTTACCGCGCTAGGCACAAAAAGAGAATCGTTTGTTGCTCCAACAATTGGAGCTCCGTTTGGATAGTACCATTGGTAATCTCCGAATCCCGGAGGACCTACAAGAAATGCTCCCGGACTTCCTGGGCAGAAACGTGCAGAAACTGCATCAGCAATACTTGAACATGACGCATCGATATACGCATAAGCATAGTGACCGCTCCAGATACAACCTGCAGCCTGGAAGCGGATAGTAATACTTTGGTTTACGAATCCTGACAAGTCAAAAGAAACTGTTGTCCAAGGACGATAGAAAGTTGAGTTTCCACAGCTTGTAAATCCAACGTTATTTACTCCAGCAGCAACATAATATTGTGCGCATGAGTTAACAGGAACCCCTACTGAGTCAAATACTGAAATCTGGAAATACGGTTGCTCCGCAGGTGGATGTGTTCCATCATAAAGAACTGCAGCGTAACGATACGTAAATTGAGTATTGTTCGCATCAACTACGAAAGTTTGTTCGAGACCTTCTCCTTGATATTGAGCATAAGAGTTACCAAGACGACACGTATACGTTCCATAATTTGTTGCTGGACAAGCAGGGAATCCGCCGCATGGATCATTTCCACCAGCGGTAGTCATTAATGAGTGACGAGCATTTTGATCGGTTACAGCAGGATCGATTTGTCCTGTGAAAATACCTGGAACAATAGCTTGTAGTGGCCCAAGTGAACTTACCGTGTTATCTCCAATGTATCCGGTCCATCCTGAAAAATCTCCAGTCTCAAATCCCATGTTTGTGCAGGGTGTTTGTGGAGTTACAATAGGAGGATTTCCATTGCGTTGTGTAGAACCGTATTTCTTTTGTAAGAAACGATACGCACACGCTTGAACGTGAACTTCTTGCTCCCATGGCTCAATTCCGGCTTGGATTGCAACGTTTCTAACGCTATCTGCATTGAATCCTGCAAGAGAATCCTGACGCGTAAGAACGTTGGTTTCTGTTGCCGACTGAGCGTAAGTGTAACAAGTAACGAGCCCGATTGACAGGGTAGTTAGTATAATTTTTTTCATACCAGTGTTTATGTTGCCTGAGGTGCTAAAATACTATAATTCCGTCAATTAGCAATCCCAGGACAGTGTTTGCTTTGTTAATAACGATTTGCCTTAATAAAGATACATACGAAATACACAGGATCAGGATTTATACTTACCTTTTTAGTGCCAATTTCCAACAACTCTTACGTGTTCAAAAACACCATTATGAGAAGAATTTTACCTTTTTTGCTCGTTTTGTTAACGATTCAGACAGTTGCTCAAAATGATTTGCCTGTTGGCCTTGCTCCAGGTGAAGCTGTTCAGATGCCAGCCTATCTTAATAATATCGAGCCAAATGGAATTGTAACTCCCCCTGCTTCTCCGGTTCGAACCGCAGCTGAGTGGGAGGAAATGCAAGCCATTACAATAACGTGGACTTCGTATACTTCTGTTCTACGCGAGATTGTTCGGGCGGCACAAACCGAAGCACAGGTCTATATAGTATGTAACGATTCCAACACCGTAAAAACATATCTGCAAAATGGAAATGTGCCACTGATCAATCTACACTATCTGATCGTTCCTTATAATAGCGTTTGGATTCGCGACTATGGTCAGAATACCTGTTATACAAATGATGTTGACTCACTTATTCTGGTTGACTGGATTTACAATCGCCCGCGACCGAAAGATGATACGATTCCGCGTCGTATAGCAGCAGCTTTCAATATTCCTATTTACGAAACGACGCAATCGCCCAACAACGTGGTTCACACGGGAGGAAATTTTATGTCAGACGGATTGGGAACTGCTTTCTCTTCTGAACTTGTACTTGATGAAAATCCCGGGCATACAGAAGCGGAAATCGATTCGATCCACAGTCATTTTATGGGAATCAATCGTTATGTGAAAATGACAGTTTTGCCTTACGATGGTATTCACCACATTGATATGCACATCAAATTACTTGATGAGCAAACACTACTCGTTGGCCAATATCCACAAGGCGTTGCTGATGGTCCGCAAATTGAAGCGAATCTCCAATATGTTTTGTCAAATTTCATGACTCCAAACGGAACGCCTTATAAAGTGATTCGTATTCCCATGCCTCCGGACTCTTGGGGCGATTATCCAGATAACGGAGGTTATTATTGCACGTACACGAATTCTGTGTTTGTGAATAATACGGTGATTCTTCCTTTGTATTACGCGCAATATGATACTACTGCGATTCGCATCTACGAAGAAGCGTTGCCAGGCTATAATATTGTAGGAATCAATTGTAACTCGACGATTTCTGCGAGTGGTGCCATTCATTGCATCACGCACAGTGTTGGAACAAATGATCCATTGCTGATTTCACATTTCTCATTGTCAAATACAACGAATACAACTGTTCCTTATCAGGTTGACGCACGCATTCAACATCGTTCAGGAATAGCAAGTGGAACATTGTATTGGACAACAGACACTTCGCAAGCATGGCAATCAGTTGCAATGACGTTGACTAACGCATCATTGAATACATGGACAGGATATATTCCTGCGCAACCGGTTGGCACACACATTTATTACTACATCAGCGCGACTTCTGTTTCAGGAAAAACTCAGGTTCGTCCAATGCCTGCTCCTGCAGGATGGTGGATGTTCGAGGTTTTAGGAATACAATCTATTGCTGAAAATGTGATGCCTGCTTTTCTTCCTGCATTTCCGAATCCTTCTCATGGATTAACATGCGTTCCATTGAACATGCCTTCGCAAGAGAACGGCCGAATGATTCTTGTTGACATGACTGGTCGCGAAGTACTCGTTATTCATGAAGGTTCATTTGTTGCAGGACAGAAAAATTACTTTCTGGATTCCGAAGGAATTGCAGCTGGAGCTTATCAGATTGTATTGACAACGGACAGTTATCAGCTTTCACAAACATTGATGGTGCGATAATACTAACATGGCATCGAAGAAGGGCAATGAGTATACGCTGAAGGAGGCAATTGGTGAAATGCTAAAAACGTTTCAGTTGGATACTCGTCTGAATGAAACAAAAGTTGTTGGTGCCTGGGAGAAAGTCATGGGTCCGCTAATTACGAAATACACAACGGGTGTACGAATGGACAAAGGAATTCTATTTGTTCAGATCAGTTCTGCTGCAGTACGACAGGAACTTTCATATCGCAAAACGGAAATTGCTAAGAACCTGAATGTTGAATGTGGAAGTGAAAT
>CAZBYM010000180.1:0-8133 GCA_964495745.1 uncultured Chryseobacterium sp.
TGGGATTTCACACATCACATACACTTCCAGCCCATTTTTTCCTCGCTGCAATCCTCGTTACTGGCTCGCAACTGATGAATGCGCAGATCACGAATCCCGGAATGAATACTTCTGTGGAACTTGTTTCTGCCACTAATCGCACTACAACTTTGCGATTTACACCCGGCAATACGGTCTTGATTCCCGTAACAACGCCACGCGGACAGGAATTCATTGCAACAGTGAATGATGGAACTCCAATGCTTCGTGCCGGCGCGCCTGAAGTTGATAAATTGACGCAATCAGTAATTATTCCAAATGCAGGACAAACAAATATTGTTGTTGTTTCTGCAAGATATCATGATCTCCAGAACGTGAGCCTTGCTCCATCGAAAGGAAATCTTTACCGCGATCAAGATCCTGCTTCTGTTCCTTTCACTTACGGAGAAGAGTATACAACGAACGAATTTTTTCCTTCAATGGAAGCTGAAATGCGCGCTCCGTATTGTGTGCGTGATTACCGGGGACAAACTGTCGTGGTATATCCATTCCGTTACAATGCAGTTACAAAAACACTTCGTGTGTATGAGGAAATTGTTGTGCGCATTGAATCTGTATCAGGTGTTGGAATGAATGAACTTACCCGTTCGCCAAAAGCTGTTACAATGGATTTCGATCAGATTTACCGTCATCAATTCATCAACTATGATGTGCAAACTCAGGATCGTTATACTCCAACCGGAGAACAAGGCGAAATGCTTATCATTTCTCACGCGTCATTTATGACTGATCTTGCTCCGTACATTTTGTGGAAGAACAAAAGCGGAATCAAAACTACATTGGTTGACATTGCGACAATCGGAAACAATGCAACAGCAATCAAAAATTACATTGCAAATTTCTACAACAACAATAATTGTGCATTTGTATTGTTGGTTGGCGACAATCCGCAGATCACAACGAACACCACAATGTATGGTCCTTCAGATCAAGATTACGCAATGATCACCGGAAGCGATCACTATCCTGATTTGTTGATTGGCCGTTTCTCTGTAACAACTGTTGCTGAGTTAAACACTGTAATCACACGCACACTTGAATATGAATGCACGCCTGTTGCAGATACGTATTACTCGACACATCTTGGAATTGCATCTGATCAAGGTCCCGGTGATGATAATCAAATGGATTTCGAACATATTCAGGGAATAACTACTCAGGTAATTGCGTACAACTACAATATTGGAATTGAAATGTACGATGGCGTTTCATCTCAAGGTGGAAATGACCTTGCTGGAAATCCAACCGCTACAATGTGTGCTACCGCTATTAACGATGGTATTGGTTTGTTGAATTACACTGGACACGGTTCGTCAACTTCAATTGTTACCACTGGCTTTAACAACAACAACGTTAACGCGTTGATCAACACGCACGAGTGGCCATTTGTAATAATCGTTGGTTGTGTAACCGGAGATTTCCAAACACAAACCTGTTTCGCTGAAGCATGGCTACGTGCGACGCATCCTACCACTGGAGAGCCAACCGGCTCTGTTGGAAATTTCATGTCAACGATCAACCAAAGTTGGAATCCTCCAATGGAGGGTCAGGATGAAATGAATTCTATTCTTACAGAAACGTATGCCGGAAATATCAAGAGAACAGTTGGAGGAATTTGTGTGAACGGTTGTCTTGGAATGAATGATGCATATGGAGCAGCAGGAGATGAAATGACTGACACGTGGACAATGTTTGGTGATCCGTCAATCATGATTCGCAATCTGAATCCAATGAGCATGGTTATTACTCATCCTCCAACAGTGACACTTGGTACAACTCAATTTACTGTTACTTGCAGTGTGAATGATGCAACAGTAGCGCTTTATCAGAATGGTGTTATTCTCGGAACAGGAGTTGTTGTTGGCAATTCAGTTACAATCAGCTTTCCTGCTCTTAGTATACTTGATACATTGTTTGTCACTGCAACTGCGTACAACTATGTTCCTTATGAAGGATATGCGCTTGTTGTTCCTGCTTCCGGTCCTTACGTAGTTCAGGCTTCTCATTTGCTAACAGATCCAACAGGTAACAACGACAACATTGGCGACTTCTCTGAGAACGTTGGCTTCGATGTTACGCTTGACAATGTTGGTCAGGTTACAGCGAATGGGGTGAATGCTGTTTTAAGCACAACTGATCCGTATGTAACAATTACTGACGCGAATGAAGCCTACGGAAATATCGCTGCAACTTCAACTCAATCACAGACTAACGCTTATGCAGCAACTATCGCGAACAATGTTCCGAATATGCACGTTGCGACTTTCACGTTGACAATTACTGATGCATCCAGCAACACATGGACATCGACATTCACGGAAACTCTTCACGCTCCTTCACTTACAGCCGGTAACGTAACTGTTGATGACGCAGCAGCAAATGCAAATGGCGTTCTTGATCCAAGCGAAACAGTGAACATTGTAATTCCTACAGGAAATAATGGCCTGTCAATCTCTCCAAGTTGTATTGGTGTTTTGACTTCAACGAGTCCGTTCGTTACGATCAACAATAATAACCTTCCACTTGGAACAATTATCGTGAGCGGAACAGTGAATGCAATTTTCTCGATCACAATCTCGGCTGCTGCTGCTGTCGGAACGAATATCGATTTGACATACACGGCTACTGCAGCTGCGTACAGTGTTACAACAACGTATTACGAGCGCGTAAGTATCGCTATGGAAGATTACGAGACAAACGACTTCACACAATATCCGTGGGTGACTAGTGGAAATCTTCCTTGGTTCACAACAACGGACAATGCTTACGATGATGTTTATTGTTCAAAATCCGGTGCTATCATCGGAAACCAACAATCGACTATGTCAATCACATTGAACGTTCTGAACAACGATAGCATCATCTTCATGCGTTCTGTTTCTTCAGAGCAAGGCTATGATTACTTGAATTTCTACATCGACAACGTTCTTCGCGAAAGCTGGTCAGGTCTTGTTGGTTGGGAGCGTGAAGCGTATTATGTAACTGCAGGTTCGCACACATTCAAGTGGGAGTACAACAAAGATTACGTGTATGACGATAACATGGATTGCGCTTGGGTTGATAATGTGATTTTCCCGCCATATGACAATTCGATTGGCGTGAATGAAAATTCAAGCACAAGCGGATTGAGCGTGTATCCAAATCCAACGCATGGTTCAGTGTCGATTGCATACAATCTTGTAGAGCAATCGGACGTGATGATTTCTGTGACTGATGCACAAGGTCGTTTGGTTCAGGTTGTGCAGCAAACAACTTCAATGAGTAATGGAGAGCAGCGTACTTTCTGGAATTCGGAAGGACTTGCGGCCGGAATTTACTTCATCAATTTGAATGTGAATGGAAGTAATACGGTGCAGAGAGTGGTTGTGAGATAGTATTAGAATTCCAATAAAACTTTGGCAGCCCTTCACTGAGTGAGGGGTTGTTTTTTTTGAGAAATATCCGTTTACAAACGGCTATCCAAATTTTCCAGACTAACTTCAGATTATTATTGGAACAAATCTAAATCACACAAAAAAATGGCTGCACCATGCTTGAATTGTAGTAAGAGTGTTGAAGAACACGAAGCGTTTCCTGAAGACGCCGTAGAATTAATCAACAAATATACTGGAGGAACGACCCTGGGGTACTGTGTCAAATGCGCCAAGAAACAATATCTCGAAAGTTTGCAGAAGCTCAACAAAGAAAAGGAAACTTGGAATGGTTATTTTAAAAAACGTATTTGGAATATTCCAACTGTTACTATTCAAAACCCATTGAATTGGGACTATGAAGCTTTGGGTGTAGTATCAGGACAAATTACGATGGGAATGGGACTGATGGGGGATTTGTCGTCAACATTTGCTAATCTTACTGGTGGACAGTCAAGCGAGTATAATCAAAAAATAATAAGTGCAGAGTCGTTATGCTTGAATTTGATTCGTCTGCGTGCATTGAATCTTGGAGGGAATGCGGTAATTGGGATAGACATGAATTACTCTGAAGCTGGAGGATCCAAGGATTTGTTAATGGTCGCCGCTGTAGGAACAGCCATCAAGTTAAGGAATCTAGATGTACTTGGTGAGCAGAGAAGGAAGGACTTGGAGGAGGTTAGTAAAAAAGCAGAGGAATTTGTTCCGTTACTCAAGTATAAGACTTATAAAATCTAGGATATTGGAATAACCGTTTACAAAAACTGGTACTACGATCAGTTCGTTTATCTTTGTGTCGTAATGTACTACCGTCGCAAAATTATTTTGGCTCTATTAGAAACTTTCGGTGGTGAGATGAACAAAATTTCATTTCAAAAACTGCTGTTTCTTTTTACACGCAGTCAGCAGTTTCCTGCTTTTGATTTTGTTCCTTACAAACAAGGTTGTTTTTCATTCCAATCGTATGCTGATATGCGCACGATGATGAAGTACGAGCAAGTGCGTGAGGAGAAGGAAAAATGGATAAAAGCAGATAAAGAAAGTTACCTCGAACAACTTAAATTGAAGGACAAGGAAGTTCTAGGTGAAATCTATAAAACGTATGGAAAGAGTTCGGGTAATGATCTGATTTCCCTGACCTACAAAAGCTATCCTTTTTACGCGCTGAAAAGCACGATCGCGCATAAATTTCTTTCGAAGGAAGAGTTGGCTGAGGTAAAGAAAACTGTACTCCCAAATACACGGACTATTCTTTACACGATTGGTTATGAGGGCGTAAGTCTTGAGAGCTATCTCAATAAATTGATCATAAACGACATAAAAGTTTTGTGTGACGTGCGCAAGAACCCATTGAGTATGAAGTACGGTTTCTCCAAATCACAACTTAATAATGCGTGTGAAAGTCTCGGCATATCATATGTGCATGTTCCTGATCTTGGAATTGATTCAGATAAACGGCAGAATCTGGTTACACAAAAGGACTACGATAAACTTTTCCTTCAATATGAGAAGACCACACTAATGGCGAACTGCGAAGCCATTAACCAAGTGTTAGGCCTTTTATTGAAGCATAAGCGAATTGCATTAACCTGTTTTGAAGCAAACCAATGTCAATGTCATCGTGGTACTTTGGCGAAAGCAATAACCGAGCTTCCTCAATGGAGATACGAATTGAAACATTTGTGAGATGGCGATTACCCGTGTGTTGATTACTGTGAAAACGTATCCTACGATTTCCGCAAAATATGACGAATTGGTTTGTACCGCCGGTTTTCTGGAAGATGGTTCACTGATCCGGATTTATCCGGTACAATTTTCAAAGCGACCCTACCACGAACAATACCGGAAATACCAGTGGGTCGAGATTGATCTTGTGAAAAACACGAGAGACCCGCGTCCGGAAAGTTTCCGACCGGTTTCACATGACACGGTTATTGGGATTGTTGGCGCGATAGAGGCGGATGGTGATGCATGGTTTGAGAGAAGAAATTTGGTTCTGAATAAAATCTATTACAATTTGTCGGACTTGATTGCCGAAGCAAAGGATAAAAGCATCTGTACTTCGCTTGCGGTGTTCAAACCTACGAGGATAAAAGATTTTATTTGGGAAGAGGTGGAAAGGGAGTGGGATCAAAAAAGGATAGCGGCGCTTCAACAGTTGAATTTATTTGATGCGGCATCCGATACGAAACAGGAAATAGTGAAGAAGTTGCCCTATAAGTTTTCATATGTGTTTGAGGACAATCAGGGAATGGAGAGCACTTTGATGATTGAAGATTGGGAAACCGGGGCGCTGTTTTGGAAGATGTTGTCTTCTCTGCGCGATGAGGATTTGGCGTGTCAGGCTGTAAAGAAGAAATACCTGGACGATTTCGCTCGAACAAAAGACTTGTACTTTTATCTTGGAACAACGCAACAGTTTCATTTTGTGGGACCAAATCCATTCATAATCATTGGGACATTTCATCCTAAACCAATAACACAAGGAAAATTATTCTGATCTAATCCACTAGCGTCTTGCAGCAAAACAAACTCGTTTTTCAAACTTTATCTCCAACAGTATCACGCGTCGTAGCAATCATCACATTGCTCATCGGAATCAGCGGAGTAATTTATTCTTTTCTTGAAATTTCTTCTGATCGTTTCATGGGTGGAGTAATGGGAATCATGTTCTCAATGATTTTTGTTGTGATCGGTTTTCTTGGCCCATCTTCTGTTCAACTTTTCAGCGACAAACTTGTTGTAAGAAGAGGATCATGGAAAGCTCCGTTTGAATTTCGAATTAAGGAAATTAAGGAGATCAATTTCACAACAGACAAGCGCGGACGAGTGTTTACAGTTCGTACTGTTGATAAGACGGAAGTATTTCGATTCGCGCAACACACAAAGATTGTGAAGGAATTTGCAGATCACTTGGAAGCTTTGAAAGTGCGTGTAAGTGGGAAAAGGTAGATGGCCATCAATTCGGAAACCATTCTTGACTTTTCCTATAAACAGTTCCTTTGAACAGCGCAACTGTAATGCTTTCCTGATTCGTCACCACAACTTCATACACTGCAATTTTATTCGACAAACTTTTTTCGATTGCAACAGCAGTGAGCACATCGTTTTCTTTTACTGCTGCAAGATGGGAAATCGATGTTTCAACGGAAACAGCCATTCGCCCGTGAGAATTGGATGCAAATGCCAAAGCACTATCCGAAAGAGAATACGTTATTCCTCCATGCGCAATTGCGAAACCATTGAGCATTTCTTTTGTAACGGTCATTCGTAATGAACATGAACCCGGCTCAATGTTGAGTACACTAATTTTGAGCCATTGAGAAAACCAATCTTGCGACATCATACGATCTACAACTGCTGCGGCGAGTTCTTTTGGAGTCATTTAACAAAGATAGTCGAGGCTTTGCTGTTGAATTCCACGGAATAAGATATTTTTCGATAATTTGTATGGAATTCGATCTGAATATGCATCATACTCCTGTGATAAAAAAACTACTAGTCTCCAGCCTTAGCCTTCTTGTCTGTTTTTCTGCCCATGCGCAGAAGGCAACGTATTATACTACCGACAAGTTGCTTCATAATTATCAGACGAAAACTACTACTCTGCGGGCAACTCAGCAGTTGTATACGGGGTATGAGTATGCGTTGAATTATTATACCAAGGACACGACATTCGTCAAATATTTCTACAATGGAAGAATGGAGTCGCAGAAATCCTATGGGACTAACAAACGTCTCACTGTCGATTGGAGATACTATTATCATGGTTTGAAAAATGATTCGATTTGTATGGAGCAGGTAGGATATTCAGATCAAAGTGGAGATACTTCGTCGTACTTGATTCATTACGTCGACAAGAATGGAATTAAATGGTCTCGACAGCGGGCTTATCACTATACATATTCGAACAAGAAACCAACACTTTCATATATAAATACAACTCGCTTTTTCACGAAAAAGGAAGCCAAAAATTTTCAAGGCAACGAGTACCGTTCAGATGCAGCGTATGATTCACTAGGTTATCATGCAAACTCAGCGCAAACCGGAATGTTCATTGAATATTATGAAAATGGGAAAGTAAAAACGAAGGGCAGGGCAGGAGCGTATGAATATTGTATTGCTCACCGCGGACTGGCTCCATCCTATCCTTCGGTTGGTCGATTAGGAACATGGACTTTTTACAACGGCGATGGTGTGAAGTACCGTGAGGAAATTTATGATAACAACGGAGTGATCACTGAAAACAGGAATTATTATTTAAGTGGGAAACTGCAATCGCAATCAGGATACAAAAAACTGTTTTCACTTTTTCAATTGCCTTCGCGGGAAGGGTTGACGATTGGTCGCTACGATACATGCAAGAATGTTCAAACATCGTGGTATGAAGACGGCAAATTAATGTCTGAATCTTTTACTACTCCACGCGGAGAAATTATTCAACACGGATATCTTGCGAATGGGAAGCCAAGTTATTTCATGGCCACTACAGCTGCCAACAAACCATTTGCTGTTCACAAAAAATGGGATGCGAACGGGAACGTTGCCGAGTACATGAACTATTCTGTGGAATGGATTGATACAATTTGCTATCGTGCTGTCAACGGAAAAATTACTTCTCTAAACATGAGGAACATGGACTTTTTACAACGGCGATGGTGTGAAGTACCGTGAGGAAATTTAT
>CAZBYM010000181.1:0-8096 GCA_964495745.1 uncultured Chryseobacterium sp.
GGAACGGCCGCCCCTTCGCTGGAAGAGCAAGCTGGAATTCCTCATCACTTTATTGGGCATCTTTCGGTGACACAAGCCATGGATGCAGGACAATGGGCGCAACAAGCTCGGGTAAAAATTGACGAACTTTTCAAAACGCATGAAGTTGTTATTTGTGCCGGAGGAAGTGGGTTGTATGTGAATGCACTTCTGAACGGGATGGATGAACTTCCTGAGCAAGATGAAAAACTCAGGGCAGAACTGAAAACGGATTTCGAGAAGAACGGAATCGAAGTTTTACAGAAAAAATTACTAACGCTCGATCCTGAATTCTATTCGGAGATTGACACAAAAAATCCGAAACGACTTATTCGCGCAATCGAAGTTTGTATTCTCTCCGGTAAGAAATATTCTGAATTGCGGTCAGGAAAAAACCAGCCATTACCATTCCGTGTTATCAAGATTGGTTTGGATTTGCCGAGGGAAGAATTGTATGAGCGTATTAATCTGCGGGTAGATGCAATGATGAGACAGGGTTTGGAGCAGGAAGCCCGAAGCGTATTTCATTTAAAACATCACAACGCGTTAGCGACATTAGGTTACCGCGAGATGTTTAGTTACTTCTCCGGGGAAATTGCGTTAGAACAAGCGATTGATTTGATAAAACAGCATTCAAGGAATTACGCAAAGCGACAGTTGACGTGGTGGAGGAGAGACTCTACTATCAAGTGGTTTCATCCCGAACAGGTGGAGGACGCCGTTAAGTTCGTGTGCGAGAGAATTTGCTAATGGGTTAATGTGCTAAACGCATATGGAATTCGAACAATCTTGCGTTCTATTATAAAATAAGCTTTATGCAGCTGCGTCTTATACTTGTGTTAATAGGGATTCTGATCGGAGTTTTACCATTAAACTCTTGCACATGCGGAGTAATAGGAAGTCCAACGATGCAAGGCTCTTTTGATGGATCGGACTTGGTTGTTGTGGGTACTGTAATAAGTGGTGAGGAATTCAGAACGCTGGATTCTACTTCGATGGGTAGTCGCTATTTCCGTTACCCCCAAATGCGTTATCGTGTAGTTATTAGCGAGAAGTTTAAAGGAAATTTCAGAAGTGATACGGTCACAATTATCACAGGTATGGGACACGGAGATTGTGGATATCAATTTGGAATAGGTTATGAGTATATCATCTATGGATATAAACAATATAAAGACAGATCAAGCGATCGAGTTGTAAACTTTTTCGAAACGGATATCTGTACCAGAACAAGAGGCGCATCCGATTTGAAAAAAATTCAAGAACTCAGAATGCTTGTTAGTGAGCAGAACTAATCACTATCCTCGCACTCTTTTAGCACATTAACCCATTAGCAAATTAGCACATTAGTCAAAATCTCTCTTCCGCAATTTCTTCGTTTCACCAACACGCTTCTTATTCTCGAGCCGTTTCTTCTTGACGGATTTTGGAACTTTCGTTGGCTTCCTTTTCTTCGGACGTTTCAGCGCAGCTTCGATTACAGCGTGAAGTTTCTTCACAACAGCTTCGCGGTTTGTGTGCTGACTACGTGAAGTATCTTCTGTGAGCCTCAGAATTCCCTCTTCCGTAATTTTCGAACTGAGTTTGGAAATGATAAGGTCTTTTTGTTCAAGTGAAAGAACGGCGGATTCAGAGACATTGAAGTAAAGTTCAACTCGGGTCGAAACTTTATTGACGTGTTGTCCACCAGCTCCGCCAGAACGAACGGCCTTGATTTCATACTCGGAAAATGGAATACTGATTTTCATTCCTCCAAAGATACGGCTCTGATGCTTTTGCTTAACTTTAACGGGTGCGGAATCTATGTTTCTTAGTGTTTGTTTTCTGTATTTGCCTTGAGGGATTCTCTCAGGGTCAGACACGCACGAAAAAACTGGTGCAGAAACACTATTACGCCAATGGAAATCTGAAATCTATTTCAGTCACGCGCACCACACTTCCTAAGTACATTGATCCTCTCAATTTTTACAAGAAGACGAAAATCAATGTGACTGAATATGATTCGGTATTAACTCGCAAGACCAGAGAATATACGCGCATCACTAAATTGGGTCGTGATGGCAAGCCGTGTTACGAGATATTATACGAGGAAGTGAATTACGACAGCGCGGGAAATCGTGTCAATTATACAAAGTCGCACTGTGACAGAAGAAAAGCAATTTTCAAAGAATACAAAGCAGGCAAACTGGTGTTTACGCGCATTAATAAACGGAGAAAACGCCAATGAAAATGAAGTGGATTGTCGCACTTTTTATGGTGTCGTTCGAAGCGAATGCACAAATGATCATTCGTGAGGCGGATTCATTGCTCAAGCATTATTCTGCTAAGGCAGATGAGTTGTTAGTCGCCGATTCTGCCCTGAACAATTATTTCACCATTAATTTTTACGGCGTGTCCATGTATGCCTCTGTAAAGGATAAACAGAAGGACATTCCTGAATTCAAAGTAACATGGAGTGAACTTCCAGTTTACAAAGCCATGATGCAGAACGAAACACGGGAAAGTTCAATGTCGATCATGCTTGAGAAAGGGGGGAAGCCTTTTAGTAAAGCTGTGCAAAAGCAATACAGTGAAGGTTGTCACACTGAAATTATTTCTTTTCACCCTCCGATGAAACCGTTAACCGGCTATCGCATTGCAATTGATCCGGGCCATATCGCTGACGATACCGTTATTGGTCGACTTGAAGAAAAATTTGTTTCTCTGAACGTGCCCTCCGGAAAAGATTCTGTTCATGTTGCTTTTGCCGAAGGTCAGCTCACCTGGCAAACAGCAGTTTTGTTAGCCGCACGTTTACGCGATCAAGGAGCTGAAGTGATTTTCACGAGAAGTGGTCCTAACATGACAGCATTCGGAAAAACATTTGAGCAATGGAAGAAGGACGATTACATCCGGACTTTGGATTCCTTGCTCAAAGTTGATCCGAAAAATCAGAATCTTATTGATGTGAAGAATGGGAAGTACAAAGGTGATCGCGGAATTTTCCGTTTTGTATTTAGGGATGCTGATTTGAGGAAAAGAGCTGAAGTGATTAATGCATTCAAGCCACACCTTACTATAGCAATACACTATAATGTTGATGAAACGAATTCTCCTTGGAACAAACCCAGTTCGAAAAATTTCTGCATGTTATTTGTTCCTGGCGCATTTCAAAGCGGAGAACTTTCTGATTCAGAAAAACGATTTGATTTTCTACGGCTTTTGTTGCTGGATGATGTAGAGCAAAGTATTAAAGTAAGTAATCTTGTCGGCATTCAATTCGCAGCACGTTTGAATGTGAAACTCGCTAACGCCACTGACGCAACTTATCTGGCGGCGAGTTGCAGAAAGACAGGAAGAAAAGGAATTTATTCGCGCAATCTTTCAATGACACGACTTGTTCATGGTCCAATTGTATTCGGAGAAACGCTTTATCAGGATAATGGAGTTGAAGCACTTGCCCTCTCACAAATGAATATTACAGACCGTATTTCAGGACAATTGACTTCGAAACGTGTCATGCAAGTCGCAGATGCTTATTTTCAGGGTGTCACCGAATGGTTTAATTCGAATAAGTGATTCTGTATACGAAGACGAAGTGCTATATTGCATAGCTATTTCCCATGAAAAAAATCTTTCTTCTTTCCGCATTTTTTGGCGTTGCATCTGTAAGCGCGCAAAGTGTTTCGGCGATTCAAGAGCAGTCGTCGCATTATTCGTCTCTCGGTGCTCATCCCGATTCCTATTGGGATAGTCTTCGGATTTCTGAAGGTGCAGCAAACACCAACGTTAACACACTTGAAGTGCAAGGCGCGTGTACATTGAACAAACGCGTTTTTGGTTGGCATCCGTATTGGGTGGGAACTGTGTATAATAATTACCAGTGGAATTTATTGAGCGATTTGTGTTATTTCGATTACGAGGTAAGTCCGACTACAGGAAACAATACGAATGCAAGTTACAATTGGATGGGAAGTGGAGCTGTTACTGCTGCAATTGCCAATGGAGTTGACGTGCATATTTGTGCTACATTATTTAGTAGTCATTCTACATTTCTTTCCAGTCCAACTGCGCAAAGTACATTCATCAACAACATCATTGCCGATCTCCAAGCGCGTGGTGGAAAAGGAGTGAATATTGATTTCGAAGGAATGGCTGCTTCGAATAGTGCGGCTTTCACAGCATTCATGCAAAATTTAAGTACACAACTGCACGCAGCGATTCCGGGATCAGAAGTGAGCATGGCTTTGTATGCTGTTGACTGGAGTAATGTATTCGATATTCCGAATCTGACACCATCGGTTGATTTGTTCATCATCATGGGATACGATTATTATTGGTCTGGAAGTTCAACAGCTGGCCCCGATGATCCTCTTTACAATTTTGAAACATCGTACAATCGTACACTCACTCGCTCCATCACGTTTTATCTCGCACAAGGAATGCCGGAAAATAAATTGTTGCTCGGACTTCCTTATTAAGGTCGCGAGTGGTCAACTGTCGGAAGTACAATTCCATCTGCAACAACCGGAGCATTTTCGTCTTCGAGAACATTTTCTTTCATCATGAATAATGCAAGCGGATATTACAGTACTCCATTGTATGATCCTGTAAGTTTCACTCCTTATTATTCATTTATGGTTGGTCCAGACTGGCGGCAATGCTTCTGGGAGAATTCATACAGCATGAAGCGGAGATTTGATGTTGTCAATCAACGCAATCTTGGAGGAATAGGAATATGGGCTCTTGGTTATGATGATGGTTACACAGATTATTGGGATGCAATCTCTGAACGTTTTTCAAATTGCGCTGTAGTTCCTTGTTCGGATACATTATGGGACATGGGCGGTCCTTCGCGGAATTATTACGACGATGAGGATTATGTGACTACAATTGCGCCCGATGGAGCATCAACAGTTACGTTGGCATTTTCACAGTTCGATGTAGAATTGAATTGGGATACGCTATTCATCTATGATGGACCGAATGTTTCTGCTCCGCTCATTGGATATTACACAGGAACAAATTCTCCGGGAACTATTACTTCAACGGGTTCATCCATTAGTATTCATTTTCAGTCGGACGGAAATACAACACGACCGGGATTCACTGCGATCTGGAGTTGTTCAATTGATAATACAATTCCTACCACGCTGGTGAATCCTCCATCAGGCTGGATTACTCAGAATTTCCAGACAACATTTACAGACTCGGATAACGGTGGTTCAGGAATTGAGAAGAGTTATTATCAGGTTGTTGATTATGATGGAGTAGAGTGGAGGAGCAACAACGCACAAGGTTTTTTCAATGATGATTTTCCTGCTGGTGCGATCAATCCGGAATGGACGCCGTATCAAGGAGTGTGGAGTGCTGTTACTGGTGTTCTCGAACAGAATGACGAGGTAAATGCGAACACAAGTTTGTCTGCACCACTTGAACAAAGTTTGTCGAATCGTTATCTCTATCATTGGCAAGGAAGGATTGATGGTACTGGAAATAACAGAAGAGCCGGACTGCATTTCTTTGCTGACAATCCTTCATTACCAAATCGTGGAAACGGATATTTCGTTTGGTTCCGTGTCGATCAAAGTGTACTTCAGATTTATGAAGTTGTAAATGATGTGTTCACCATGCAGGCTTCGTATCCGATGACTGTTAATGCCGGACAATGGTACGATTGGAAAGTGGTTTATGACCGCATCACAGGATTGATGGAAGTGTATCAGGACGATTTGTTTATTGGTTCATGGACTGATCTCACTCCATATGCAACAGGAAATTGTGTTTCATTGCGAAGTGGAAATTGTAATTGGCAAGTTGATAATTTCCATGTGTATCGCTCGCGATTTACGAATGGAACCGTGAATGTAGATGTTGGAAATTGTGGAACATGTGATTTGCGTTATGAGAATGGTTCTCCGTCAATTGCTGCTGGACTGATTCGTTCCATCAATCGCGATAGTGTTCGATTATTTTCTCTTGTTGCCTGGCAATATTATGATGTAGATTGGACTGTGGCAGAGTTCCAAATGCCGCTTGATGGTCCTGCTGCGGACATTGACACCACATTCAATCTTGGTTTGATTGAAGGAAATTGGGTGTTTGCAACCGATTCGAATTCGGGAGTTATTCAATATTGGTACGCCATTGGAACAACTCCCGGCGATTCTGATTTTGTTGCCTGGAATACGAATGGATCGAATCTCTCATTTGCATTGCCGGCTACTTTGGTCGTTGGACAATGGTATTACCTCGCACTTCGAGTTGAAAACGGAGCAGGATTATTTACGCCAATTGATACCAGTGATGGACAAGTGGCCGATATAGGTTCTGGAATTCCGGAAGTTCAGTCGGCATGGTTGTTGTATCCTAATCCTGCAACTGATTATTTGTATCTCAGTGCCAGTGAAAAATTACCTGAAACGATTTCGATATACGATTGTGAAGGTCGACTCGTGATAACAAAAATGGAAATGGGAGAGAAGGTGATTTCGATTGATGTTTCAGGTCTCGCGCCGGGAAAATATTTCATTGAAGCAACCGGAAATGGAGTTCGTATGATCAATACATTAATTAAGAACTAAAGATGCGGATTTCAATACTTGCACTTCTTCTTTTTCCGACGTTTGTGAATGCGCAACCCAGTCCATGGGAAACAGTTGCTCCTCCGGGATCTTTTATTTATGCAGATATTAAGTCTGCAGCGAAAGAGGCAAGTTCCGCTTATCGTTTGCACATTGAAGGTGGATTAATTCTCAACGATAAAAAGCAGTTAGGAAAAATTGCCTCTCTGACCTCACTCATGGCCTTGCGACTCGATAATAATGGAATCTCACAGTTACCTTCCGCATTTTTAGGATGCCACGCGTTGGTTTATTTTTCATCAACAGGAAATGCATTAACGAATTTGCCTGATTCATTGGGAATGTGGAATAGCCTCAAGTTTCTTGAATTGCAGCAAACTTCTTTTGATACGATTCCTGAAGGAATTTACGGATTGCCACGATTGAATTCGTTTATGCTTAATGGAAACACAGATACAATCTGTTTTACTTCTTCCGTGAAAATGTTTCCAAAGTGTTTTACTGAACTCAGAATTTACAACACGCTCGTGGATACATTGCCGGAAGAGTTTGCACAACTTTCGCAACTTTCAAAACTTGTGATGTACAAGTGCAAATTGTACGATATTCCACAGCAGATTTTTCCTCTCACAGGATTGAGTGAACTTTGGCTGGATAGTAATAATCTAACGGTTGTTCCTCCTTCAATTGCGCAAATGCAAGGATTAACGTATTTGTCACTTCGTGGAAACCGAATCACAAAAGTGACGAGCAGTATTTGTTTCCTGAAAAATCTCGTTGTTCTTGATCTGCGTGGGAATCCAATGGATCCGTATGATGTTCAGGTTGTGCAGGCGTTATTGCCGAATTGCAGAGTGTTGTTTTAGAAAAAAAAGGAACCACTTAGACACATAGATCACAAAGGCGCTACGCTTGGACACACAGCTTAACCGATTATTATTAAGCATTATTTGCCATAACGCCTGCGTGGTTCAAAGCACTATGAGAACACGTACATTTGCACATGAATTCCCAAGAAGAAGAGATTGAACCAGGTGCCGATCAGGAACTATTCGAACATCATCGTATTGTAGTTGACCCAGGTCAGCACATGCTGCGTATCGACAAGTTTCTGCAGATTAAACTGGGTGGGCATATTTCCCGAACGAAAATTCAGGCAGGCGCTGATGTTGGAAATTTGTTGGTCAACGACAAACCTGTTAAGTCGAGCTACAAAGTAAAAGGGAATGATGTTATTTCAATTCTACTTCCTGAGCCGAAACGTATTTTCGAACTTGTTGCAGAAGATATTCCATTCAAAATAGATTACGAAGATAATGATCTGCTCATCGTGAATAAACATCCCGGACTTGTTGTCCATCCAGGGTTTGGAAATTTCACAGGGACATTGGTGAATGGACTCTTGTGGCATTTCAAGAATCTTCCTTCGCAAAGTGGAGAGTCGCGTCCCGGACTGGTACATCGTTTGGATAAAGACACTTCCGGCGTGATGGTTATTGCGAAGAATGAACATTC
>CAZBYM010000182.1:0-8087 GCA_964495745.1 uncultured Chryseobacterium sp.
CTATGGTGGAGGTGGCGGCGCAAATGGTGAAGACTTCGGTGTTTCGATCACGGTAGGGTAAAGCTGGTAAGACTATCCTTTTAAAAAGCGCAGGGTAAATTGAGTAATATGATTTTGCCAATCAAAGTGATGATCAACTTAGTTTCAGGCGAATGGGTTATGCTTTCAAAGCAGGTTTTGATAATGAGGGCAATGCCATTTGTGTTTCTTATTTTCATGCAGCAGATGAATTGAATTCGTTGGCATTTGTTCCTGCGGAAAGTAATGTTACACCAATGGAGAATACCGCTGTTGGAATATCCGGCAAATCTTTGCTTTGGAATGTAATTTCACTCACCGGTGAATTTGCTGTTTCAGGATTAACACGAAACACTTCGTCCGAAATTGAATCGACAGATTTCGCAGGATGGCAAAAATGGTTTCTCAACACGCGCACTTCAACGGAATTTTTCAGAGCGTGGAAAGGTTCAATTGGTTATACGGCCAAGAAGTTTTCGATTAGCATCATTCACGAGCATGTTGATCCTGGTTATCAAACCCTCGGAGCTTATTTTTTCAATAATGATTTGGAAAATTGGACAATTGCTCCTGCATTCCGTTTACTAAAAGGGAAACTCAATGTGGGATTCAATTCGGGATTTCAAAAGAATAACCTCGGTGGCGATCGTTTAGCCACAACTCAACGTTGGGTTGGAAGTGTGAATGTAAGTTTCACTCCATCGAAGAAGTGGATGATAAGTGCCGCATATTCAAATTTCTCTTCGTACACGCGTAATCGTCCGCAGGCAGATCCGTTTTGGACTCCATCGCCAGCAGATACATTGAGTTTTTATCAGATCTCGCAACAAGGGAACGGAACTGTTTCATACATGTTCGGAAAAAATAATATCAAGCAGACACTCGCAATTATTGGTTCTTATCAGGTAACCGGGCAGCAACAATCAGGAGATATTCTTCCTCAAACAGAAATTCTCAATGGAAATATTTCCTGGTCGTTGCAGTGGGTGAAGACGAAACTATCGATGACTGTTCTTGGAAACTTCAATCAATCAGACAATGGTTCATTCCTCACACAACAACTTGGTCCTGGAATTCAATGTGGAAAATCATTCATGCAAAATCGAGTTCGTTTTTCAGCAGGAGGCGTTTACAACCGTTCCATGGTGAATTCTGTGTTGTTGAATCACGTTGTGAGCTATCGTTCCCAATTTTCATTCGCGCCGAAAGTGCATAATCCTGAATACGGAAGACCGTCATTAAGCATCAATGCAATTTATGTGAACAAACTCCCGGCCGTAACCGGAATTCATGGTTCCGGAGAACTCACAGTGACCGTCAATCTCGGATATAGTTTCTGATTTCCGCGATATCACATCACTGTGAGTAACCACACATTATGAGGACATGAACCAAACTTTTCCAAGTTGAACGGTAACTTTGAAAAACTTTGGGTGTTGTTATACATAGTTAGGGCATTCCGGCATAATCACTTCCCATTTTGTGCCAGCACGATATTCCATTGGGTCCTATGCCTACACCAATTGTCGCAACCACGGTTCCTGTGCTGACCTGAATTACCGAAACAGTGTTGTCGTCCGTGTTCGTTATGTAAGCGAAATCACCCATATCATCGACCACTACACCATGCGTTTTGTTACCGGTAGTTATTGTATCATTTACAGAAAATGTGGCCAGATCGATAACATAAACTTTGTTCGATGTTGGTCTTCCCAATAGTCCACCTTGATCACATACATAAAGTGAAGTGTTGTTTGGAGTGGGATACAATTGAATAGGTCCTTCTGAAGCTGCGGGAAGGGAAAGTCGGGTTACGGCTAAAGATTGAATACTTACACGCACCACTTCTTTGGTATCATACAACGAAACATACACGTTTTGTCCGTCTGGTGAAACTGCAGTTTGCACGGCCACTCCGCCCAATGGTACTTCGGTGATCTGTGAACTTTGCACATCAACAATTGAGAGACTATTGCCATCCATGTTCGCCACATACAGCTTTCCATTGTAATAGCGTAATCCATGTGGCTTTCTGCCCGAACCTAAATCGAAACGCGACACTTCCTTTCTTTTTTCCACATCGATTTTGATAACCACGTTCGTTTCGTTTGCGGTGACGTATGCATAACGCGATTCATCATCCAGTACAACGTGAGCTAGGTGTTGTTCTTTCCCGACTTTTATCCGGTCTTTGATTTTATTTTTCATGGGATCAATTACAATCACCTGCTCTTCATCACCTTCTTCCATAGGAACTCCAGTTACCCAAACCGATTCGCCGTTGGGGGCAACCTGAACATTATGAGGCATGAACATGATATCGTTACCAAACGCGGACTTGTCGGTGATATCAATTGTCTCGATCACTTCGCGGGTTTCTGCATTAATGACGCTAATGGTTCCGTCCTCTTCATTGGCCACATAGATTGCGTCACCGGTAATTTCAGGCAGTTTGTCGCTGCATGAAGGAGTTATTGCAAGCATTCCGGTCACCAAAATGGTTAACATAAAACGGATTGCCCGGGGTATTTCTATATTGAGGCTCGGGCACACAATGCCGAAGCCATTGCTAGTTTTTTTCATAGCTATTTGCGATTAATAATTTAATAAATAATAGAGAATCTGCAGAGCCTGCAGACAACGAATCGGGAGAAATTCTCAATTCCGCAAATTGCGTATCAGGAGATAAATCGGCAGACCAGATTCCTTCGGTGGATCATCAACCGGGTAATAACAATAAGTTTTTGGGACGTAGTAATTTAATCCGTATGGACGTGAGTGAAAAAAATCGAACACTGCATAACTAACCTGAGGAATAGCGCATCCAGATGTGCCAAACTGATCATCTTCAATGGCGAAATACCCCGTGACATCCTTACAGCAGGATTCCGATTTCTTCTGACATCCGCAACCTGCGGGAGTATCAATAGAAGCAAATTCAACCGAATGGAATTCTCCGCGACAAAAATGAGCTTGAAGTGCTATTCCGCTGGACCCAATGGAATAGAACAAAGCAACAACCACCAACACACAATTTTTTCTTGCGAAGAGCATCCTGAACACCTAAATTATCACTTCTCAATGTGCAGATCGATGATTGGCATCATTGTTTCACATAAATACATGTGGTGCCGAATATAGTGTTAGATGAATTTTGTTTGTGTACTATCAACCGTTGATGTCCGTTGGTTTAAAGGGGGATTGCGTTTCTTATTGGAGAATTCACGCATTTTTCGTGGTGGATATGAATTTCATTGAATTCGAACAGACTATTTATGGAATGCATGGATTTTGGCGGAATTGCAGCGTTGCCAACCTAATCTTAATCATATTATTCGGCCCTGAATTTTGTAACTTTGGTCATAACTAAACTAACGATATGAAAACATTTTTTACTTCTCTTGGTCTTGTTCTGATGTTGGGCCTCAGTGCTCAGTCAACTGCAACTAATTTTTCGTGCAACGATTGTGCTGGAAATCCTCATGATCTGTTTACTGAGTTGGATACTGGAGATGTTATTGTAATATCATGGATAATGCCATGTGGTTCCTGTATCGCCCCAACTCTTACTGCACATAATATTGTGCAGAGTTACGCATCAACTTTTCCTGGACGTGTGAAAATGTATGTCGTTGATGATGTTGCGAATTCGTCATGCACAGTTATCAATAGCTGGACTGCAACCAATAACATGCCAATAGCAACTGAATTCAGCAATGCCGCGATTGACATGAGCGATTACGGCACGGCTGGAATGCCAAAGATTGTTGTATTGGGAGGCCAATGGCATAAAGTTTATTACAATTCAAATGGCGCAGGTAATGCTACAGCATTGCAAACAGCAATTGATTCAGCGCTGGCTCAAACAGGAGTACAACCGATCACTGCGAATGAGAACAGTGTCGTTGCTTATCCGGTTCCGTCCTGTGATAATGTAACATTAACATTCTCGTCAATTGACAACGGAACAGCAACCATTGATATTTATTCTGTTGACGGAAAAAAAGTAAAAGAGACAGAACAACAAAGTGTTTCGACTGGTGTGAATAATCTGGTGATTGGCACAGCGGAGCTCTCAGCAGGAATTTATACTGTAACAGTAATCGTTGGTGATCTCGCAAGGCGTACACAGATTGTGATTGAATAATATTTTTCGATGAAAAGATATTTGGTTTGCGCATTTGGTGCTGTTGCCACTTTTTTTTCACTGCCACTTTCTTCCCAGTGTTGTGCTGGAGGAAGTGGTAGTCCGATTGCAGGTGGTTCATCTCAAGGTGTGTTGAACATACATCAAGCAGAAGTAAATACCAATTTCCAATTTTTTTCTACCGACAAATTTATGCGTGGCGATTCGCCCGATACGAACTTCTTCGATTCGTTTTCGAGTTCGTACTTGTATTTCAGAGTTGCGTATGGTGTGACAGAAAAATTCACCATGTCAGTTGAGTCGGGATATTTTCTGGACAAAACTCAAGTAGAAAAGAACGGAGTAGATGAATTTAAGTCAAAGGGAATTGGTGATTTGATTTTGTTTCCGCGTTACAATGTGTTTCGTAAGAAGGGCGAAACAGTAACAACTGAACTTACGCTTGGTCTTGGATTTAAGATTCCTCTTGGAAGTTATAATGATTCTGCTGCACGGATTGAACCTTTTTCCGGAAACACATACTACATTACGAAACCACTTTCGGTACAACCATCTTCCGGAGCGAACGATTTGATTTTTTATTCGTTCTATTATCGCGGATACAAATGTGATATTCTCCGCTTGTTTGCCAACGCGATTTACATCAAAAAAGGTTGGAGTCCAACCGGGGAAAAGATGGGAGATTTCGCATCGATAGGATTGTTTGCCGGAAAAACATTTCGTTGTAAATTAAGTGGTACGGCAATGTTTCGTGGCGAGTGGGTTGGCAAAACGGAAGTGAACGAAGATATTCTTATGTACACCGCACTCAGTTATGATCCTGCAGCCACGGGCTCAAAGAAAGTATTTGCAGGTTTGCAACTCGGATACAATCCGTTTGACGGAATGATGATTTATGCTTCTACAGAATATCCGTTGTATCAATACGTCACCAAATCGCAGATCGCATCTCATCTGCAAGTAATGGCAGGAATTTCTTATCGATTCATGATTAAGAAAGAGAAAAAAGTTGAATAATCCGGATGGCCGTGATTAGTTAATTTTCTCTACTAGGATATCATCCATATACAAAACCAAATCCCGGTCTTTGGAGTTCGCTGTAATTCCAAACTCAATACTAGTGTACATTCCCTTCGTTCCTTGTTGCGAATAAAGAAAATCTTTTGGTAAAGTTTTTCGATCATCGCCGGAAAGCACAAGCACATTATCCTGCCAGATTTTTACGTAGCCTTTTTTCTTCTGTGAAAGTTTTACTTCCATCGTAATGTTGAACCATTGATTGCGTGGCAATGCGATGTCCTGTCCTTCGGTTTGGTATATGTCCTGATTGAAAAACTTATGTTCCAGAACAAGTCCTGTGCCTTCGGTATTAGCAATACGAATTCCTGGGCCGGCACCGATTGCGGCTTGTTCTTCGAAATCGAAAAGAAACAACCAATCTAAACTTGCACTTTCTTCAATGTAATACCATGCAGAAACGCGAACAACATCTCCATCGTAAAAAGCCATGTGTTGTTTTACAATACTGCATTTGGAAACATTTTCTGTTGGTGATTGAATAGCAAAAAATTTCAGTGATTGATTTCCGGAATGAACAACATTCGTGTCAACAGCAATGTAATTTTCGTCCATCGTTTTCTGATTGAACGACCACCGCGATTCATCCTCATTGAACATACTATCAGCAGAAATGTAGGATTCAAAATCTTCCTGCATGAAGTTGGGACCATTAAACCATTTTTCTTTATTACAAGAGAAGACAAAAAGAGTTGCACAGATGAGCAAAATATTTTTCTGCCACGAAGGCACAAAGGCACGAAGGGGCGCGAAGTATTGATTTTTCTTAGTGGATCTTAGAGACTTAGTGTCTTCGTGGCTATTTCTTTTCATGACTTAAATGATATCCAAGTGAAATTCCTGCCCAGTGTTGCCATTGATAGTCGAACCACCAACCGATAATTGGCGTATAATTCACACGAAGAAAATAGCGTTTGTCTTCTGGCGAAAAACGGTATCCAATCATCGCCGGAGATTTCATGTAGAATCCTCCTTTAGTCGTGACACTTAAAGCAATTCCTGCGCCTGCTTCCAGTTTGTGATTTCCCAAACCGTAAACAACGTTGACCATCGCTGGAAACACCAAAACCCACCCGTTGTTTTTGTCAATTGGCGATGTTCCAAATCCCGCGCGCCAGGTGAAAACGTGTTTTGCTATTGGTTTGCCTCCGCAGTTATCGCGAATCTTGCGCTGTCCTTGAACATCCCAAAGCGTGCGTTCATAATTTATAGATCCAAGGCCGCCGCTTCCTCCAAGTTCAAGAAAAATATTTTTCTCGTCTATTGCGAATGTGTAGACATCCTGTGCGATGGCACAAGTAGTAGTAATGATCAAAGAAATTATGCAGAATAATGCGGTTCTCACGTGGAATAAAGTTAAGAAAATGGAGATAGAACCAACACTTGAGTAGTGTTTGAGATTAGTGGTGAGCGAGAATTAGGCTGCTGTTTGCCCTCAAATTGCCAAGTCTCGATACAATTTTCTGCTTGTCACATCGAGTGTCATGAGCTTGCGAAAGACGTATCGAGATGCGACAAGCAGAAAATCACTCGACCAGACAATTTGAGGGCAAACTATTCAAACCGCCTATAACAGTGAACACTTGCTCAGTTTAGAATACCACTTATGGGCTTTTCCGCGTTAATTAAGTAGTCTTTATGGAATTTCGTTCTGCACGGCATCCTATTTGCAAAAGCTACAAGGAACGCGAACTGGAATCGAATATTGCTGGTCGCTCGAAAAATAAAGATTGTAACAAACAAAAACGCTAACCCGTCTTACTACTAAACGCTGATGATGGAACATTTTACTCTAACCCCGATTAACCATGTCAGCATACGCCCTTTTAGTACCCGAAAAGAAAATTCAGCCTTGTGCTGTTTGTTTCGCCATCGCAGGAATTCTTCCTGTTAGTTCTATCGCTCTTCACTGCGCCGGATTTATTTCTCTGAGCAACTGTCTTACGTTTCTGATTATTCCTGCTGTGTTTTTCGCAATTGGACTAGCGATGTTCACCCCTGCACTCATGAAACTTGTTTTTCGCGGATGGGTTGCAGGAATTGTTGCGGTGACATTGTATGATATGGTTAGAGTTCCGTTTATCCTTGCTGGATGGGAAGATTTTATTCCGCACATTTCAAGTTTCCTTACCGGCTCTGATGATAACGCGTACCTGATTGGATATTTGTGGAGATACGCAGGTAACGGCGGTGGATTAGGAATTGCATTTTTCTTACTTGCGGATTATTTCGGATGGAAAAAATACATTGTAAGCAACGGAGTAACCTACGGTCTCGCTGTTTTTTCAGGACTCTTGTTGTTGCTCATTGTTTTCCCGCAAGCTCAGGATCTGATGTTTGAAATTACACCGCTTTCTTTTTTTGGTGGATTGGCAGGTCACATTGTTTACGGATTTGTTCTCGGGAAAATGTTCCGGCGATTCTTGAAAATGCAGTAGCAATGGCTACTACTGCCACTGCTACTGCCAACTTATTTCATCCACTTCGATTGAAGAAACGAAAAATGAAACGGATCACTCGGCGAATGAACCGGTCAGCACGAGTTGTTTTGTCAACACTGACCGTTGGTTGCATACTGTAAAGAATAAATCGACTGTAATTTTTCATAATCATTGTTTTTATTTGTTTGACCTCTGTTAGTTGGCATTATGCTCCGCAAATTTTTAGAATGGCGTAGAGCAGAATCAGGATTTCCAATGTTGTGAATTTCCTGATTACACGAACCATTGTTTTCATAGTTGGTCGACATTAATGTTTGGTTAGGGTCTACTGGGAAAGTCCGATCAATATGATTATACCATTAGCCATTATAATATAGTCTGTTATTAACAATCTGATTGTTGAT
>CAZBYM010000183.1:0-8057 GCA_964495745.1 uncultured Chryseobacterium sp.
TGAAGTAATTGTTGCGCGTCATATGGGAATTCCTTGTTTCGCAATGTCTGTGATTACTGATTTGGGTGTACCTGGAAGAATTGTTGAGGTGACGCATGAAGAAGTGCAACATGTTGCGGCGGTTGCTGAGAAGAAGCTAACTGCTATTATTGCTAAGATGATTGCGGAACTATAATGTTTTGGCCTGCGGCGTACTTCGACAAGCTCAGTACAAGCTTTACCACAGCGTCGCGGCGTAACGGCGGTTGGAGCTAATTCTATGCCCATGTCGACACGGCGCAATCGCTTTGCGATCTAAGATATACGGGAGATCCTTCGCGGAGAAAAAGCTTACTGCGATAATTGCTAAGATGATTGCACAACTTTAACATCTTATTTTCAATTTTCAATTTTCCAGAAGTTGGAGAATTGAAAATGGAAAATCATTGAATTTTGAGTATCTTCATATCCTCATACTCAAAAAATGAAAAAACTTTACTTCTTTTTGCTGGTCGCTGCTCCGTGTTTTGTTCAGGCGCAAACATTTCCTTCACAGAATGTTTCAATGATTGGACATTGGTGGAATCCAACTCAGGATCCTGAACCGGTTTATGGAATCAAGTATCAGGGAGTTTCCGGTTGGTTTCAATCATCGACCAACAGGGAATATGCAATACTTGGAGCATCGGATGGAACTTATTTCATTGATGTTACCAATCCGGCTATTCCTGTTGTCTGTGATTTTGTTCCTGCAGCGCACGGCGATTTGATCTGGCACGAAATTCAAACCTATCAGAACTACGCGTACATCGTTTCTGATGATGGATCACCGAATACATTCATTATTGCTGATATGAGTTACCTGCCGGATTCAGTTCATGTAGAGCGTAACGACAATGTAATTTTTGAACAGTGTCACACGATTTTCATTGAAGGAAGTAAACTCTGGTGTGGAAGTGTGACAGGACCGAATAGCTCATTTTACTATGCGATGGCTGTGTATGATTTATCTGTTGATCCAACTACACCTACGCTGATTCGTGCCCTTGATCAGGATTACAGTACTCCGAATTCTGTGCATGATATGTTTGTTCGTGGAGATACTGTTTATGCATCCGGTGGCTATGATGGGTTATACATTTTCAATTTCACAACGGTTTTCTCACAACTAGCTGTGATGACTTCCTATCCGGAATCAGGATACAATCACAGCAGTAGTTTGACAAGTGATGGAAATACCCTGATCTTCATGGACGAAGTTCCTTCCGGTCGTGGTATAAAATCGCTTGATGTTTCGAGCATGGGTAATCTTACGATTAATCAAGTGTTCAGATCAAACCAAGGAAATACTCCACATAATCCATACGTTATCGGAAATGATATTCTGATCGCCGCGAATTATACTGATGGATTGCAAGTGTTCAACATCAGTAATCCTTCAGCGATTTATCGTGCCGGTTATATTGACACCGATACATTAATCAACTATCCAAGTTATACTCAGGCTTATCATGGATGCTGGGGAGCTTACACAGACCTTCCATCCGGGCTTCTATTAGCATCAGACATGCAGAATGGATTGTTCATTCTTGATATTTCCAGTGCGATCACGAACGTGAATGCTTCAGCTGAAGCTTCACTTGCTGTCAGTGCCTATCCAAATCCTTTCAATTCGAATTTCTTCGTAAACATGAATACTACTCACGCACAAAATGTTTCGTGGACAGTTTACGACGCTTCCGGACGCGCTGTACTCAGTGCAATGGAAAATGTTCCTGCGGGACCAGTCATTCTGGAAATTGCTGCGGAAGGTCTTGCTGCCGGAATTTATTCTGTGAAGCTGGAAAGTGATGAAGTGAATGGGGCTGTGAAATTGGTGAAGGAATAAAATTAGTTAATGTTGAATTGGATAATTAGTGATGGGAATTAACTAATTACCTCATCAGAGAATTAACTAATGGTTTTTTCGGTGCAATTATTGCGGCTTCTGTCTCGTGAAAAAATTCTGCTCTGTCCTTTTGATTTTTATTGCACAATGGTGTTCGTCGCAGAATTTGATTCTGAGTACAAATCAAGTGTTGCTCGACACCATACCGAACACGTTCCGATATTACCAAGGCGGAATTGAGAAATTCAAGGTTATTCATTTTACTTGCACTGTAACTTCTAAATTGCATATTGTAGAAGTCATTCAACACGAAGATGACCACGCGTATCCGGTTTGGAGAAACCGTTACAACGAGTTTCCTGATTACTGTGAACCAAACGTAACTTATCAAATCAGATTGCAGATTTATGGCAACGACAGTTGTTGGTTTGAATTCAAGACGGAAAGCGGAGAAGCATTCAAGTTTTATGTTGACGCAACTGAAGCGACTTATCTTGATTTCCCAGGTAATCCATACTGGTGGAATACGCCGCACGTCATCGACGGCCAGAAGCTTAATGTAGTTCGTTCTATCAAAAACACTTCTGCCCTTCCGGTTTGTATTGACTCTGTTGTAATTCGCGCAGGAAATTGGAGCTGCTCTGAACAATTTCCGTTTTGGCTCAAACCACAAGAAGAAAAAAATATTCCGTTTGAGTTTACTGGTGATGGCGGTGGAGATAGGTATATTAGTTCTGGCACATATATTTTTTTTCATGCACAAGGAGGCTTTGCCGATTATGTACACACGAGTTTGGCCGTCGCAATTACGCATGCGGTTGTTATCACCTCAGGCAAAGAGAAGACATTTGGACGTGTCAAGGATGGCGCGATTTTGCAAATGAAAGTGATTGTTAAGAACAGCGGGTTGTATCCATTTGCAATCAGAAAAAATGCAATGCAATACGTCACGACTTCAAAAGACAGTTTGCGTCCGGGTGATACGGCTACCTGTTGGGTGCGTTGGACTGCACAGTTCGTGCAAGATTCTTTTCGGATGGAGGTTCCGCTTTTCAATGATGTGAGCAACGGAACGAGTACAGCCGTTATTCATGGAATCACTAACTCCAAAACGCGAACACCCGAAAAATCTGTTAATCCAGATTCCATGATCTGGGTTGAAACTGAGTACTGGGATCTTGGTGAATTGCACAGAAGTCAGGGTCAAATCAAAAAGTCGTTTTTGTGTAAGAACAATTCACCTGTCGCAATTGTTGTAAGTCGTGTTACAACCGGGGATGGTGGATCAATGGGATGGGCGACTCGTGATACTATTCTTTCCGGTCAAACTTTCGAAGTGTTTTTCTTGCAGGACCTCAAATCCAGAGTAGGCCCGATCAACAGAACATTGAACGTGGAGATTGTCTTCCTTGGAGGATCAAATGTCAGGGTAAACAAGTTCATTCGAATAGTCGGAAAGGTGGACATGAATTGATTTCTGACTACAAATTTTAGTTTTCCGTTAAATCGCTTGAATCCGGTTTTTGTCTGGTCTAGGTTTGCTTCAGAAACCAAGGAAAGGGAAAAGACCATGATCGCGAACGCAACAACATTTCAGGGAAGAGGAGCGCAGTTGAATCCGGGAAACCGTTTTTTCAAACAAGAACGTGTACAACAACATATTGAAGCGATTGACGAACCACTTTTGCTCAATGACAAAACGGAGTACACAGAAATTTTTCCGAAGACAATCATAAACAAAGTCGATAGTCCGGATCTCATGAATCTTTCGTTGAATCCATATCAAGGATGCGAACATGGATGCGTGTATTGCTACGCAAGAAACACACATGAGTATTGGGGCTATAGCGCAGGATTGGACTTCGAACGAAAGATCATGGTGAAAGCGAACGCTGCTGAGTTGTTGGAGAAGGAGTTGAGTAATTCGCGTCACAAGCCGGAACCGATGATGTTTTCAGGGAACACAGATTGTTATCAGCCAATCGAACGCAAACTTGGAATCACACGAAAAATGCTCGAGGTATTGTTGAAGTATCGGCATCCTGCAGCGATGATCACAAAAAATTCATTGATCTGTCGCGACGTAGACATTCTTGCAGAAATGGCGAAGAAAAATCTTGTGCAGGTTATGATCAGCATTGCGGGATTAGATGAAAATGTCAGAGAGAAAATGGAGCCACGAACTTCGACTTACAAAAACCGTTTTGAGACATTGCGCATTCTTTCGGAAGCAGGAATACGAACAGGAGTTTTGTTTGGACCAGTTATTCCGGGTTTGAACTCGCATGAAATTCCGGAAGTGCTGGAACGTGCCGCAGAAAACGGAGCAAGAACTGCTGGTTACACGATGGTGCGATTGAATGGACAGGTTGGAGAAATTTTTCGTGATTGGTTGCGTAAATCATTTCCTGATAAAGCAGAGAAAATTCTTCATCACATCGAGGGAGCGCATGCAGGAAAATTGAATGATAGCCGTTATGGAGTTCGCATGAAAGGTGAAGGTCCGATGGCAGACAGCATAGGGAAATTATTCAAGTTAAGTACTGAGCGATTAGGTTTGAACCGCGATAAAATGATTTGGAATGTGAGCGATTTTAATGCGAAGGCTGGGGAGGCGCAGTTGAGGTTGTTTTAGGTTGTCGGACCTCGATACACGCTCGTTCCTCGCGCACTCGGTCTGACAAACATTCTTCGAAGAAGTTTTTGTCAGATCGAGTAGGCCTTTTTCGGCCATATCGAGAGATGACAATCGCAGGGCGTGCGATTCAATTCGCTAATTTCGTGTCATGTTATTAGTGAAGAAGTGTTTGATCGGATTAGCGATATTAACTGGATTTGAAGCGAGAGCCCAACTCAACATTTTCGATCCTTTCAATGATAATTCTAATGGCTGGCCGGAGAGCAAGGACGGCGATTACCTCATGTCCATTCGCGATGGGTATTATGAAGTGAAATCGAAGAGCAATGGGTATTGGGAATTCACTCATCAGATTGATTCAGGATTGTCCGGGCATTTCAGAATTGAAGTAGGAATTGAGCGGGTTGGAGAAACATCTCCCGGGAAAGCTTGCGGAATTGTTTGGGGCAATCGTGGCGATTCAAGTCGACTTGCCTTCCTGATTTATGGTGATGGAAGTTTTGTTTTCCAGCATTTGGCGAACGGAGTATCTACTCTCGTTATTCCGCCAACAAAGCACGCTGCCATCAGAAAAACAGGAAACAATAATCTTCGTGTACAACGAAACATGGAATTGAATGTATATGAATTCTCCGTGAACGAACAGATTGTGGCAACTTCCGTCTTCGTCAAGCCGGCGAGTTCAGAATTCGGATTGTATGCGGATGTTGCAGGCACTTATCACTTCGATAATTTTTGGTTTGTTGAGCAGGGAAATTATCTGGACAGTTACAAACCGCAGCCGCTTAGTGCAACTAAATCGTGTGATGGGTTTTTGCATTTTAGAAATGCGGATTGGGGATATTCATTTTGCGTTCCAGAGGATTGGAGGGTTGACGTATTTGGAGAATCGAGCATTCATGTTTGGGCTGTAGGTTTATCTCGAGAAATTGCGATACGTGGAGAGTTCAGTAAACTTGCCTTTGAAGACAGTTTTCGTCTGGCTGCTGAAAGTGATTTCAAATTGTTTATTGATTCGATGAAAGGTGCTTCCCGTCAAAAAATTTCACCTTTGGTTTCTTTACCCACTGCTCCAAACGGGGAAGCGTGGTATGCAACCGCAACTTATGTCAGCAGCGAAGCACGAGGAAGCGTTACAGTAATCCGATGCTATGTCTATAACAAGAAAACCAAGGATTTTTTACTGCTCCAAACAATATTGCCTTCTGCAGAAGAAACACTTTTTATGCAGTACAATTGGGCAATGAAGTTTATTGTGGAGACTTTGGAATGGCCAGGTAAAGAGTAGACGACCTTTTCCTTTTTGTTGGCAGAACGGATGATTCACGCCGATTTAACTAATTGATTGCGTACGGCACGTTTCTTGTATTTTTGGATTAAGTTCGCGTTATGAAATTCAAGTTCGTTTTTACATTAATCCTGATTTTTACTTCCAAGGCAATGCTCATTGCGCAACCGGAATTCGATTTCGGATTTCATGGTGGTGTATTGGTAAGTACAATGCCTGAATTTTCGAATGCCGGCTTTACGAAATTTTCCGGAACCGGTGGAGTGATTATCACGAAACGGGACAAATACAAGAACTACTTTCAGATGGAAATCAACTACATCAGAAAAGGTGCTTTGCGCAAACCGGAAGGAGACAATACAGACAAAATCAATCTCAGTTTGCATTATGTTGAGTTGCCGATTTTTTACCGAATGGAGAAGTTGTCAATTACAACTCGTGGGAAAGAACAAAGAGTTGGTCTTGACTTCGGACTTTCTTATGCGAGACTTATTGCACCACGCATGTTCAGAAATGGAGATCAGGTTGCTTTCAATGAAATCTGGTCGGACAAATATGACTTGAGTGCGTTGTTAGGAGCTCACCTACGCATCAGCAACCGACTATATCTTGATGTGCGGTATTTATTCTCAATCAATCCAATTCTTCGCAGAAATATTTTGCCGAATGATATTGCAGCATTCAATTCTCAGCAAACGCATAGCCATGTAATACAGGCGGGGATTTCGTTTTATATGCGTGGGCGGTATTATTAAGTGATCAACTAATGCAAACATCTTTAGCAGCAGATTCGCAGATTACGCAGATTTTTTGGGTGATTGAGCTTCGGAATTGAAATACTTGAATTGCACATTTTCTACCTCCTAATTTCTTAATCTGCGTAATCAGCGAATCTGCGGGAACAGCGGCAATGCCGCAAGTATCAATATCAAAGTCATTGAATTATCTATTCTCACGTTTCGGAGGTTCCTCAATAATCATATCACCTTTCATCATCATCTCAAACATTCCAATTTCAATTTTCGAAATCTGGTCGATTTTGCTCAATGAAAAAGAATATTCTTCACGCATGTATCCTGGAGAATATATCCACAATGAAATTGTTTCTGTTGCCAGACTGTCAGGAATAACAAGTGAGAATTTTCCATGTTCATCTGCGATTACGCTGCAATTCGTTCCTGAGATAGTGATGGTTGCGTAGCTAAGTTTATTTCCAGAAAGCGTATCAACTACAATTGCAGTCAATTCGCGTTTATTCGATTTCTCGTTTGGAACACGAATGCAAACCGGGCCGGTTGGATGTTTCTCGTCAATTATTACTTTCGGATTGTACGGCGGAACTGTGGTTTGCGCGGATAATGCACCAGCGCCTGTCAGCAACATGAATGCAGCGAAGAATGAGTTCAAGCGAGAATTACTTCCACTAAGTTGCGATTGAATGAACGCTCTGTTCAACTGGCTTCCACGAAATTGTCCGCACATCGAAGTTGGCTTCGAACCGATAATTTCTAGAACCTCATTGTCTGTCATGTGCGAAAAGTCGGTTACTTTTTTTTGACAGCTTCCGCAAAAACGACCTTGATCGGTTGGAGTCATTGCAGCCCAGTCTTCGTGACAAGGCTTCGCAATACGAACAGATAAACTGTGATTTTTCATGGCAATGAATTTGAGCGTTTCTTCATGTTTCAGATGCTAGCTTACACTTGATTCCATAAGCGTGAAAAACTTCACTCAAAAAGGGCGTTTTTTGACTATTAGAGACTATTTCTTTCTATGCCAGAATCGTTTTTTCTTGTGGGCAACAGAAACGGAAGCGGTTGCTCCACCAACTACAGCTAATCTCATTCGAACAACACGAATTTCGGTAGTCCGACCAAGATCAGAACTACCTATCGAAATTTCCTTAATGTGATATCCGGTAGACCTGACGACAATGTGGAGGGTGTCCGTCAATAAACTGTCTGGAATCGACAAGTGCATCATGCCACTTGAATCGGTGCTGGTTGCACACTTGCTTCCCTTTATGAAAACCAGTGCAAATGGAAGAGGTTCTGCGGTATTGGCGTCAATTATTTTGCAAGTGAGAACGTTGCAAGCTGAATCTTTCTTCAGATCCACGTCAACGCGATCGAAAGACTTACTTGGTTCTTGAACAGTTACAATTTCCGTTTTGGGCGCAGTATTTTGAGCTGATGCCACTGTTGAACCGGCAGTAAACAAGAGACCAGCAAATGCCGCGCGGAGATTGGAGGATGAACAAGAAA
>CAZBYM010000184.1:0-8049 GCA_964495745.1 uncultured Chryseobacterium sp.
TTGTTCTTTACAACATCAGCAGAGTCGGGAAGTACAACGGGTTGTGCGAAAACACTTAAAGGAAAGAGTAAAACAATTACTTGGGAAAGTAAACGATTCATCATCATGGAATTTTGTTGAAATACTTTGCAAATAGCGTGCCGCTGTCACCCATACAAAACATTATTTCAATCAGATTTCTAGAGTATTTCGATCTGTTCAGCTGCAATACGACCATAATCCCATACTCCGTACACCCTAACTTTTTTCTTTCCCACGATTTTGTCTTTGCTGTCGTGAATCTTGACATCGTTTTCTCCGTAATTATCTGGAAGTTCTTCGACCATGTTGGCGCCTTTTCCAATGATAACGTCTACTGTCACGTATTCAGAGGCTCCGGTATTTTTCACTAAATTGAAATACACAGTTTCTGTGATAAAAACAGTGGATGGAATTTCCAGTATTCCTTCAGCATAAACTAATTTGCCGTCTAATGCCGATTGTCCAGTTGTATCAGATGTAACCAGTGCCGCACCCAATACAGAAAAATCGATTGGAGTATCTTCAATCTTCTCAAAACTTTGGACAGTTACACTTCCGTATCCATCATTGTATGGTTCTGAATAAATTCCCGTGATTCGAATTTTGTCTCCGTAAACTACAGGTTGACCTTTGTTGTCTTTCAACGTCAGATCTGTTTTCTTGTACTCGGAAGGAAGTGTTTGCATTTGATTGTTGTCATTGCCAAGGCTAAGAGTGATTGAAATATAATCGCCCGAACTTTGGTTTTTTCTCTCCCACAACTGAATAGTTACTGATGAGGCAGTTTCAATAATCGTCGTGCCCAGCCTTACATAACCGTCAATACTAATTCTGCTCTTATCCTGATCTCCCTTGTTTTTAGCTTCTGCAAATGTGATCGATTTGGGCGTTCCCCATTCACGCAAAGAGTCAGCACGGTTCATAGAATCATACATTTTTGTCACGGGATCGTTGTTCGGATCGTAATCGACGCCACCGCATGAGAACAGGCCACATATGGAGAGAGAAAGCAATGCAGATAGAAGAAGCTGTTTCATTTGAGAAATGTTTGGTCAAACATACGAAAAACGCATCTTCTTCCCTGTAAAAGCCATGCCAATTCGTAGTTTTGCAACATGCTCGAGGATTTGATCCAATTGGATAGAGAAATCTTTATTTCAATCAACCATAGTCGGAGTGTATTCCTGGACTTTTTGATGCCATGGATTACAAATCGCTGGGTGTGGATTCCGCTTTATCTTTTTTTCGCGTATTATCTCTGGAAGTTGTACAAAGGAAAATTGATCGTGATCGTTCCCGTTGTTGCGTTGATGATTGTTTGCAGCGATCAGGGTGCTAATTTCTTCAAGAATAATGTGCAGCGCCCCAGACCTTGTCATGAGGTGGAATTACTAAACAACTACACGATTTATTCTCCTGTCGGATGCGGCGGACCTTATGGATTTTTTTCTGGTCATGCAGCGAATAGTTTTGCGATTGCAGTATTCATGTTCTTGATGGTGCGTAATTCAAAAACGGAGAACTGGAAACCGTGGATATTAATTTTCTTGTGGGGGATTCTCGTTGCGTGGAGCAGAATGTATCTGGGAGTTCATTACCCAGGCGATGTAATTTGCGGAGCTTTGTTCGGAACCATTGTTGCAGGCCTTGCGTATTTTGGATTGAAGAAATATTATTTAAGAGACTACGATGCTTAACCTATTGTTGATTTTCATTGGTGGTGGCGCCGGATGTCTGGCTCGATTCGGTGTATCCAAAGTAGTGTTTACATATTCTGAGCAGCAGTTTCCTATTGCAACTTTGGTTTCGAATGTATTAAGTGTGATTGTGATGGGCGTTGCACTGGGTTTTTTCTCAGCTAAACTTCAGAGTGATACACTTCGTGCATTAGTCATTACCGGTTTTTGTGGGGGATTCAGCACGTTCTCAACATTCAGTCTGGAGACGTTGGAGCTATTGAGAAAGGGAAATTATTATTTCGCTGCTGGAAATATTCTATTGAGCGTTGTTCTATGTATTGTTGTTCTTGCTGTTCTAATCAGAAAATAGAAAATGAAAAAAGTTGTCATCCTATTGCCATTAACATTTGTTATTCTTGCTTTCGCGCAAGGAACAAAAAAAGGCAAGCCTCCGGTCGCTGATCCTATTCCTGCTACACCGAAATTGGTGATTGGAATTGTTATTGACCAGATGCGTTATGATTACGTTTATCGGTATTGGGATAAACTGGGCAGCGAAGGATTCAAGCGATTGCTCGGTCAGGGTTATCAGTGCAAAAACACGAATTACAATTACATGCCTACTTATACCGGACCTGGCCACGCTTCAATTTACACTGGAGCAACTCCGGCTATTCATGGAATTATTGCGAATGAGTGGCCTGAACGTGAAACAGGAAAAATCGTGTATTGTGTTGAGGACAAAGAAGTGAAAGGAGTTGGAAGTGATGGAGTAGAAGGTCAGCGTTCTCCTCATAGAATGTTATCGACGACTGTTGGAACGCAATTGCATATTGCAACAAATCACGGTTCGAAAGTTTTTGGAATCGCATTGAAGGATCGTGCGGCAATTCTGCCTGCGGGTCATACAGCGAATGGATCATATTGGTACGACGGTGCGAGTGGAAGTTTTATTACGAGTACTTATTATTCGGAAACGCTTCCGAAGTGGGTCGTGGATTTCAACAACAGAAAATTGCCGGCACAATATCTTTCTCAACAATGGACAACGGTTTTGCCAGTAGATCAATACACTGAAAGTCTTGCTGACAATAGTCCGTACGAAGGCGTATGGAAAGGCGAAGCACTTCCTGTTTTTCCGCACGATCTACCAAAGCTGATGGAAACCAATGGCAAATTGGGAATGATTCGCACCACGCCATTTGGAAATTCATTCACGCGCGATTTTGCTCAGGCATTAATTCTTGGTGAAAATCTTGGTAAAGGAAAATTTACCGATTTTCTCGCTGTGAGTTTTTCTTCTCCGGATTACATCGGGCACATGTACGGTCCTCAGAGTGTTGAAGTCGAAGATTGTTATTTGCGTCTCGACAAAGAGATTGCGGAGTTTCTGAAATTCATTGACAACTACTGCGGAAAAAATAACGCGCTCATTTTCCTTACGGCGGATCATGGAGCTGTTGAGAATCCGCAGTTTCTTGTTGATGCCGGAATCCCGGCAGGATTTTTTCGCGAAGAATATGTTGTGGATTCTTTGAAGCGAAATTTGAAACGCGTTTATGGAGATACACTTGTGTGGCAATACGCGAATGATCAGGTTTACTTTCACCCAAAGACCATAGAGTCGAAAGGAATTAATCGTCTCGAACTTCAACGTTATGTGGCGAATTTTCTCATGCGTTTTCCTGGAGTTGCAGCAACGATGACGGCAAGTGATTTGAGTTCAGGAGAATTCAGTGAAACACCAAAGCATCTTGTTCAAAAGGGATACTATTTCAAACGTTCTGGTGACGTTGCAGTTATTCTTAATCCTGGTTGGGTTTCTGATTGGGGACGATCCACAGGAACAACTCACGGAACTCCTTGGTCGTATGATACACATGTTCCGCTTTATTGGTGGGGTTGGAAAGTAAAACCCGGCGAATCTGATGCGACGGTAAATATTACCGACATTGCGCCAACACTTTGCCAGATGTTGAATATTCAGAATCCGAATGGATGTACGGGTCAACCTATTTCTGGAATCACGAAGTAAGTGAGGAAATTTGCCACCAAGGCACGAAGCCACTAAGTGTCCGAAAGTTTTCTTTGTGAGGCTTTGGGACTTGGTGTCTTAGTGGCAAGACGAATGCAACTTATTTATCATGAAACAAATTCAGTCCGAAAAACATCGTCTTACAACACTTCAACGACAGATTCTTAAATGGATTCGTCTGGAAGGTGGCGATTGCCTGAATGTAGCTCAGCTTTTCTCGACGTTGTGTTTTTCGAGAACAAACCCGGATGCTGTAATGCTTGGTGAGCGTCTTTCTGAGGCTGTAGAGCAATTGTCTCGATCCGGTTACGTTGAAGTTCGTTATGAAAACTCTGAAAAAAGCAAGTTTCCATCACTTTATGATCTCGGTGGTTTACACCACAATCTTATTCAGAAAAAAGATGATTCATGGGAATGGAATACGCAAATTTCCGGGATCCAATCGCCAGAGGTAGCATTGTCTGACTTTGGAAGCCACTATGTTGCGAAGATGGCGTAGTTTTTCGTGAACTTCCTCTCAATTCAGGTGTATTTCAGTCTGAGTTGACAAGCATTTTTTTGTAATTTCAAAATCTGATCCCGGGCAAATAAACTGCTCTTAACACATGCGACTGTGAAAAAATACAAGTTCAAAGACATCCGGACATTCTCCTCTGATGAGTGGATGGCGAATTCTACCAAAAAGTATCGCAGAATTTTTGACAAAGAGGAATTGGCATATGTTCGCTGCGAGTTTTCCTTTTACAATAAATCCTTTGACGAGGAGAATTGGACTTGTACGATAATCCTGAAATGCTTTGACCTTACCGGAACCGAGCGAAAGGAAATTTGTTCACTCGACAGTAAACGTGAAGTGAAGACAGATGAGAATGTTGTGTTCATCCGTGACGGCTGGGGAAATCCAAAAGAAGGTTCCTATTGGAAAAAAGGTTCGTATGTGTGGGAAGCATGGATTGATTCGGAGAAAGTTGGTGAAATAAAGTTTGTTGTCAATGAAGTCGGAAAAGTTACCAAAGATGTTAACCCCTATTTCAAAGTAAATCATCTCAAGATTTATTGCGGTGATGCGAAAGCGTGGGAATTAAAAGACCGCGTTTACTACTCAACGATCAATAGAGATAAAACGAATTATGTCTGGGCTGAGTTGGAAATTCAAAACAAAGTAAAAGTTGAATGGGAATACGAGATTACTGTTAATTTTCTTGATGATGCACACCAATTAAAGGGTCAGGTTTTTCGTGAAGGAAAAGTGGAGGCCGATAAGGAAAATTACAAATACACTTTTGATGTAGGATGGGGAAATGATGTGGCAGGTTCTTACAAGGACGATGCTTATTTCGTGGAAGTGATTTACATGGATACACTTGTTGCCCAGATCAGATTTGAAGTTGGCGCATTGGAAGTTGAAGGAACTCCCGATTTGTTAACCGGGAATGAAATTCTTCTTAAGTCGACTGGCGGTGATGAAGTAACAACTGTTGTCGACAAGAAAGAAGAACCGGAGAAGGAGGAAACGATGGAGGAAGTGCTTGCCAATCTTGATGGACTGATTGGTTTGAGCGGAATCAAGAAGAGTGTAAGAGATCACATCAATTATCTCAATTTCCTAAAACTCCGAAAAGAAAAAGGCTTCGAAGAAAGTGGAAAGATAAATCTACACAGTGTTTTCACTGGTAATCCGGGTACGGGAAAAACTACTGTTGTAAATATGTTGGGCAAGATTTACAAAAAGATGGGATTGCTTTCCAAAGGACATGTAGTGGAAGTTGATCGCGCTGATCTTGTTGCGGAGTACATTGGTCAGACTGCACCGAAGACGAAAAAAATAATCGAAACTGCGCGCGGAGGAATTTTATTTATTGACGAAGCATATTCTTTGGCGCGTCAAGGAGATGATGCAAAAGATTTTGGAAAGGAAGTTGTTGAAATTCTCCTCAAAGAAATGTCGGATGGTGCCGGAGATATTGCAATAATGGGTGCAGGATATCCAAAGGAAATGGAAACATTTCTCGAATCAAATCCGGGAATGCGTTCACGCTTCGCTCATGTGTATGAATTCGAAGATTATCTTCCTGATGAATTACTGGCGATAGCGATTGCCGGTACTTTCAAGAAAGGTGTGAAAATGGCCGATGACGCGATAAAGTTTCTCGAGGAGCAGTTCATTGAAGCGTACAGAACGCGCGACCGGACTTTTGGAAATGCACGAATGTCTCTGGGCGTTGTGGAGTCATCAAAGATGAATATGGCTTTGCGCCTGATGCAAATTGGGGATGTCGACAAATTGGATAACGATATGTTGAGCACGATTACGCTTGAGGATATTCAGAAATCTTTTGGCGGAAAAAACAAAAAGAGGAAAGATATCGGAGTCAACGAGAAACTTTTGCGGGAAGGATTAGATGAACTGAACGCACTTGTTGGCATGAGTAATATCAAAGCTGAAGTGAATGAACTCGTAAAACTCGTACGTTTCTATAGTGAAACCGGGAAGGATGTGATGAACCGGTTCTCGTTGCACGCAGTTTTCACTGGGAATCCAGGGACTGGAAAAACAACCGTTGCCCGCATTATCGCGAAAATTTACAAAGGTCTTGGTCTTGTTGAAAAGGGACATATTGTGGAAGTTGACCGGGAAGGATTGATTGCGCAGTACGTGGGCCACACGGCAGTGAAAACAGCGGAGAAAATTCAGGAAGCGATTGGAGGTGTATTATTCATTGATGAAGCGTATGGCTTAAGTGATGGAAGTGGAAAAACGCAATCGGGAGGAAATTTTGGAGATGAAGCCATTCAGGTCATCCTGAAACGTATGGAAGATTTGCGTGGACAGTTTGCTGTAATAGTTGCGGGATATCCCGACAATATGCGTGAGTTCATTGAAGCTAACCCAGGATTGAAATCGCGTTTCGACAGGCACTACGAGTTTTACGATTATTCTGCAGAAGAGCTATACATCATCGCGAAAACAATTCTTGATAAAGAAAAGCTCACTCCATCTGCTGAAGCTGAAGCACATTTGAAAAATTATCTCGAACAACTGTATACGAATCGTGATAAGTTTTTTGGAAATGCACGTTCAGTTCGACAGATTATTGGGGAGTCAATCAAGAATCAACATTTGCGGATGGCTTCACTTACTTCAGCAGAACGCACAAGCGATGCTTTATCAAAACTTACTTTGGAAGATGTTGCAGAGTTTGTTGTGAAAGAGGAGAAGGCGAGAGCGACGTTGGGATTTCGCTACGGCGGAAACTAAATTGTATTGCTTGGGGCGCGCTACACTGTGAAAGTTGCGCTGACTGTAGTTTCTAATTCTACACCCACTTCAATCGGCGTTCAGATTTGCAAGGAACAATCACTTACATGCAGATCGCTCTGGCGATCCGCCGTGCCGTGTGGGCGATGTACGTCCGCCATTTTTCGCCGTTCGCCGTGTCAAGCGCGCAGGCATTAATATCTCACTGAAACCGATACCCAACCTGAAAAGTAATACACGAATTCTTAATCATGAGATCATTCGTGTTGTAATTCCCCTGGTAACGGAAGCGCGTGAAATTGTAACGGTACAGAAGTTCGAAAGAAATAAATTTTTTGGTCCATCCGAGGCGTTTGTCGAAACCCATGCCAAGGAGAATTACACTGCTGCTTTGTTCACTTAGAATCCAGTGTTCAAACGCTAGCTCCGTTGATCCTCCCCATACGTCTTTGTCTGTTCTGTTGTCCGTAACGAGAGCTGTTGATGACAGCAACGTTTGAATAGCATAACCGCCTTCAATGTAGAATGCAGACGGCGAATTGTCTTCCTGCGGAGTTAAACCAATCCGCGCCATCAATGGAATGTACAATTCATACATACGCATACGATGCGTGTAATTAAATGACCTATCGTAGAATTGTGAATGACCATCCGCAAAATAGTAGGTATCGAACTTAGCCTTCTGACTCATATTCTCAAAACCCAATTGAATGTGCACATTTGGTGTAACAAAAAAATGGAAACGAAACATGCCGGTTAGCAGAAGAAGAGAAGATGCTGGATCACTATGCCTTTCATCTACTTTAAAGAATGAATAACCCGATCCTGCTGCAATGCTGAACGAATATTTCCTGTTCTCATACTTCTCAGGCGGAGGACCGAAAGCATGCAAACTCACGCAACAGAGCAGCAGTAAGGCAATAACAAATGTTATGTGCTTTTTCATTTTGACGAATATACCTTTTTACCTCCAGACCACGTTTCCAATACCTTGATTTTCGGAATATCATCAAGATCGCAGGTCATAGGATCATTATCAAGAACAATAAAATCAG
>CAZBYM010000185.1:0-8003 GCA_964495745.1 uncultured Chryseobacterium sp.
TGATCATTCGTCATTACAACGGACTTGAAACTGTCTATGCGCATCTCTGGAAAATAAAAGTGAAGCCGGGCGATATTGTGAATTCCGGTCAGCTTATCGGACTTGGAGGAAACACTGGGCATTCTACAGGAACACATCTGCATTTTGAAACACGATTTCGTGGTGTAGCGATTGATCCTGCATACATTATCAATTTACAATCTCGCGCCTTGATTGGAGAAAAAGTGGCTCTTGTAAGAACAAAACAAGGATATGCTGTTCGTCCAACGGGAATTCAGTTTCATATTGTACAACGTGGAGATAACATCACAAAAATCGCGCAGCAATACGGAAGAACTGTTAAGCAACTTCGCGATTACAACGGATGGGAGGGAAGTGTGAGGTTGAAACAGGGACAGGAAGTGAGAGTTGTTCCGAATGAAAATTGATGTAAATATTTTGTCTTCTTGAGTTTAGAGAATCACCAAAAAAGTATTTGATTCGCCTGCGGCGGGCTTCACACGGCGATCGGCGCAACAGCGTCTATCTGTTTATTGCTACCCACGCGCCACGGGCTGGATCGCTTAAGCGATCTCGCCGCGCACTCGTGGGTGTAGTATTTCCACTCCTTTTCCGCCGTTCGCCGTGTAAAACGCCGTAGGCAAACTGCAAGGACTTTATACACAGCACATCTCAAAACGTACATAGAATAAATTCAATTTCCATTGATGTCGACGACTGTGGATTTGATCGGATTTTTTCGGCGCGCCCTGCATATCTTTGTTCATGTTCAATTCGCTGGCATCCCCGCCACATTTTCTTCAGCTTCTCAAACAACGACTGCTTGAACCATTACCGGGCGATGCTGCTCAGGACAAAATGACTTCCAGGGCGCGCTTACCGTTGGAAACTTATCTCGAGAATCATCCTGATTATCGTTCGAGTGCCGTGATGATGCTTCTTTATCCAGTGAATGGAAATGTGCACACGATGATCATCCAACGACCCGATTACGATGGAATTCATAGCGGACAATTAGCGCTACCAGGGGGAAAAGCTGACGAAGCGGACGTGTCACTTCGTCAAACCGCAATGCGTGAAACTCAGGAAGAAGTTGGTGTGATTATTACAGATGAAAATATCATTGGTCAATTAACGCCAGTGTACATCCCTCCAAGTAATTTTCTGGTTACTCCATTTGTAGCATGGCTGGATGAACAACCGAATTTTGTTCCCGATGAACGCGAAGTTGGAGCAATTCTCGAAGTTCCACTTTACACTTTCCTCGATGCTGCAATTAAAGATCGAAAGAGAATCACAATTCGCGCGAATACTTTCATCGATGCACCTTGTTACGTTCTTGGTGAACATATTTTGTGGGGAGCAACAGCAATGATGTTTAGTGAACTGGAAGAAATTCTTCGTGGAAAATAAAAAGCCTCCCGGATTGGAAGGCTTTGATCAAATTATTTTCAAGATTTATTTTCGATTTACTTGCTCAATCTTATTGTCAAAGCAGAGGAAATAGGTTCCTTTCTCGAATGTACTGATGTCAAGTTCCCGCCCAAATCCTTTGAGTACAACATTCCCGAAGGCGTCATACATCTCGTACATTGAATCTCCCGATAAAGTTATTTTCTTCGAGTCATTGCTTTGAGAGAAAGTTAAAGCTGACGTGTTACTCGGTGTGTGTTTTACTTCCGGAGAATATTTTACTTCTTTTCCAAAGCCAACTTGCTTCACACGAAATTTATTCTCGCCGGTATGCGGAACAGTCTGAAAACTGTATGAATGTTCTGCGGGAGTTCCAAGTCCTTGAACTTCTCCAATATAAACCCATTTGTTCCAGCGAAACTGCTCAACTATAAAAGCAATTGAAGAAGTTTCTCCTGTTGTAGTCCAATTTATCATTCCTGTGGCAGAACATGTGATGCTCTTTGTAGTGAATGTCGGACGAGGCTTAAGAACCTCCGGGTTTAATACTTTAGGTGCGCAACCTTCTTTGTGAAAAATCTGGATGGCAACCGGATCTCCTTCATGAAGATCATATTGGCGTAAGTCAATTTCGAAAGCGGAAGAGTTAACTTCATCAGTCGTCAAAGCTCCATTTACACGAACTTCATAAGCACAGAATCCAACACCGTTTCCGTTGAAAGAATTTTGCACATAAATATTCTTGTTCTGGTACTTTCCTTCGATAAGAAGTGTTCCGTTCTCTGCATTAACAAAACCGGGAAGGAGAAATGTCAGGCAAAAAAGTAACTGTTTCATTTGGGTCATTGTCGGGGAGGCAATACATAAGTATTCCTAAACGCGAATTTAGACCTTTTATGCATCGAAGTCAACTTAATCAAGGTTAAATCTTCGGTCGTCTTGAAAAAATCCAATTTGGTCGACGAAATTGTAATGCGTTGAAAATCAGTTGTTTTTTGCGTATTTCATGATGTAGAAGAGAGAAACCAGCACAGCAATTAACGCAATTAGCACTTTCCACGAGCCCGAATAATATTTGCGGTTGGTCGTTTTGTCTTTGCGGTACGACCAGATCTGAACACTGATGAACACCACTACGAAGAAAATGACGAAAGCAATCTGACCGGCTGAAAACTTCATGTTACGTCCAAAGGTAATGCACGGCACTGTAAATCGTATTTTTGGATAGAATAATTATGAAGCGCAAACTGATCTTATTCTTAATTCTGACGAGTCCATTCACGGGATTCGCGGGAAAGCTCGAGAAAGGATTTGAAGCTCTTCGCATTCATAATTATTTCCATGCGCAGGAAATTTTCATTCAATGTGAAAATCGTCATCCGGCCGGAGCTCATTTCGGACTCGCGCAAATTTATTATCGAGATGATAATCCCTTCTATAACATCAACAGAGCGCATCATCAGATTTTGGTTTCGAGATGGAATTACGCAACATCTTCTGTGAAAGAAAAAATCCGTTTGCAGAAACTTGGTGTTAATGATTCAACGATACTAAGAACAGAACGATTCATTGATACATTGGCATTCGATGAAGCACAACGTGTGTATACTCTCGCATCAATGAACATGTACATTGAAGAATATTGTGGTTCATCATTGATGGCAGATGCGATTTACATCCGCAATGAAATTGCGTTCGCGGAAGCTGAAAAAATTAATTCGTGGCAGGCGTACAAATCGTTTATTGATATGTATCCTGAAGCAATTCAGATCGGTCTAGCCACAGACGAATATGAATTGAAATTGTACGAATCACTCACCAAAGATTCATCACTTGCGTCGTATCTGAATTTTGTACGCGATTATCCGCAAAGTCCGTACAAAGGAAATGCGGAAGACATGATCTACAAAAAAACTGTGCTCACTTTTTCAATTGAGGAATACCATAGTTTTATTCGTGTTTATCCTGAAAACAGAAACGTTCCGGATGCGTGGAAAAGTTTGTATGCACTTAGTACTGCAGACGGAAGTTCAACAACCATCGCACAATTCTGGATTACATATCCTGATTTTCCTTTTCGTGCGACGATAAGCGAAGATTTACGCTTATCGATGACCGCTTTTTATCCTGTTCGCGAAAAGGAAAAATGGGGATTCGCAGATAGCACTGGAAAAATTCTTATTCCTTGTGAGTACGAATGGGTTGACCCTTTTTACGAAGGCGTCGCTGCTGCCGGATTGGATGGAAAATGTGGATACATCAATAAAAACGGAACAGTTGCAATTCCCTTCAAGTACGACGAAGGAGAAAAGTTCAGTCGTGGATTAGCGCAAATCATGTCTAACGGAAAAACCGGTTTGAGTAATAAAGCAGGAGATTTTGTTGTGCCTGCTATTTATGATGAGATCGGAGAGTTTCGAGAGACTAGAGCGCGTGTTGTGAAAAACGGGAAACACGGATTCATTGATATCATGGGTTCTGAAGTTGTTCCCTGCATCTACGAATCAGTTGGAGATTTTTCAGAAGGACTTGCATACATTCAGGATACAGCAGGATACGGATTTGTAGATCGCGAAGGAAGAATTGTGATCACTCCAAAATATGAATGGGCTGAACCGTTTGAACGAGGATCAGCGCGTGTAAAATTGAACGGAATGTATGGACTCATTTCACGTGGTGGAAAAATATTACTTCCGTGTGAATACAGTTACATCGCAAACTTCAGTGAAGGTCTGGCCCTAGTGGTGAAAGTTGGTAAATGCGGCTACGTTCGTCGTGATGGAACCGTCGCTGTTGAACTCAAGTATGAGTATAACAGAACTATGTTGGGAGAAAGTCCATTTGTGAATGGACGAGCAAGAGTTTTATTGAAGGATAAATTCGGAATGATCGACACTGCTGGAAAAATTATTGTTCCGCGCGAGTATGAAGATTTGGGCGCATTCCGTGAAGGATTATTTCCGGCCAAGAAAAAGGAGAAGTGGGGATTCATTGATGCCCAAATGAAATTGCGTGTTCCATACACATACGATTACGCCTGGGCTTTCAGCAATGGAATTGCTCGTGTGAAGAAGGATGGACTTGTGGGATACATTGATGTAAAAGGAAAAGAGATTGTTATTCCACAATACCAAGAAGCGACGGATTGCGTTGGCGGTTACATGAAAGTCCGAACAGAAGAAGGCTGGGGATTGCTCGACGGAAAAGGGAATTCAGTTCTACCTTGCGTGTACGACAAAATTGAATTTGTTTCTGCTTACGAACTTCGTGTAGAGCGAAATGAGAAGTTTGGATACTATCATCTCATTCGATGCAGTTTTACGTGGAAGGAAGAAGGTTTAGAGTAGATCGCTTCGCTCCTTTTTATTACCACTTAGAAACTTAGGTCACTTAGATTTCACTTAGCATTTTCACATAAGTGAAGCCTAAGTGGCGCGAGAGAATGTGGGAGGACTAAGTGCCCAAGTGGTAGAAATGTCTATTTCACTTTCAACTTCTGTCCAATCTTCAATATTGAAGTAGACTTGATGTTGTTCAGCGTACAAAGTTTGGCAACAGTAGTTCCATACTTCGCAGCTATTTTACCTAGAGTGTCTCCACTTTTCACAGTGTAATAAACAGCAGTGCTTTTTGGAGCGGCAGTCTTATTCTGAGCAGTTGGATTCTTTGGAGCAACCTTCTCCACTTTCGGAGCATTGGGATCAACTACAGGTACAGGATCATTAACAGGAGGCGGAGGAACTGCTCCACTCGCTGGTTGTGGATCCGGAACACTGTTCATTTTTGCTTTCGCATCAGAAGAAGCATAATCTGCTCCGCCGGGAGTATAGTACGTGTACCAGGTTTTCTTCTTCTTGCGTGAATAGTGTTTTACCTTATGTGTGTCGGCAAGATATTTGAAATTCGATTTCGACAAATAGTACGTGTCGCCTTTCAAACATTTGCGATCGAAATCAATGATCATTGATGGATCAAATGGTTGTCCACGGAAACGAGTTTCAAAATGCAAATGCGATCCATGAGAATGTCCTGTATTACCGCCAAGCCCTAATAAATCTCCAGCCGTAACATCATCACCGGGCTTCACGTTTATTTTCGAAAGGTGAGCATAATACGTTTCAATTCCATTCGGGTGACGAACAACAACAACATTGCCGTATGTTTTGCTCCATTGCGCAATACGAACTCTACCATCAAAACAAGTCTTCACAGAATCTCCAGTCTCAAGGTCAATGTCTACACCAAGATGATAACGCGATTTTCTAAATCCAAACGGCGATGTTGGGCGACCATTGAAAGGGTGAACATAATTTCCGTGCATGGAATCACTCAACACGATTAATACTGAATCGTTGAAATTGAGCACATCAAATTTCTCGCAATGAACTGCTGTTGTATCGAAGTCATTGTAGAATTCACTTGCAAAAGTTTCTTCGTCCTCTTCGGCACTATCCGCGCTGATCACAATCTTTGGTTTCAACGGATCAGTATCACCGGAATCAAGAACAGCTACAATTTTCATCGCAACAGGATCAGTCGTATCCGGGACGATTGCCAAAGACGGATCGGCAGTATCGCGATCTGTTTTATGAACAGGAACTAATGTAACAGGAGGATCGCCAGGTAACGCTAACGTTTCAAGGCTTAACCCGGCAATAAACAGGGCGGGCAGAATGATATTTCTTATCAGCTTCAAATCTTCGGCTTCTACTAAAACTGTCCATTTTCTTTTTAAGTCGCGCTAAAATAGATACTTATTTTAAAAAACCAAACTTTATGAGTTAACACATCTCTCTTGAAAACAATCAATTACGAATGTAATGCCAACGGAAACCCTTTATTCATACGGGTTCTGGACGTTTATGTTGGTTTTTGACGAACGAAAAAGCCTCTCCGGAAAATTTCAGGAGAGGCTTTTTTAACAGTTTTGATCGAAATGAAATTACTCAATGATCATTGGATGCGTTAAAGTCGCAACACCGATAACTTGTACTGTGTAGGATCCAGCAGATAAGGTGTTGATATCAAGCATAATAGCGTTATTTCCTTCAGCAACATTAGTGTTCTGTGTGTGAACAATTCGCCCTGTTATGTCCAGAATGTTCACCGTAATGCTCTCATTTTGAGTGGTTCTGTAAGAAAGTGTGAATTGTCCCGGATTCGGATTCGGCGAAATCATCATGCCTATTGGTGCTGCAGAATTTTCCAACACTCCAATTGAAGATGCAGTGCATGGAACTACTGGTCCGTTGATTTTCGACATGTTGTTGAAGTCGATGTAGCACACATAATTCACACTATCAATAAATGGATTTCTGTTTCCTTGAAGAGAATCAAGAAAATCGTTCTTCGCAATTTCTCGCGCATCCGGCGGATCTTGATAATGCCATGTCTTCAAAAGATTTTGGTCTTGGCCGTACATAATGCTTGTGCTGATTGGATTTGGTAATCCCCAATTTTGAGAAGTAGTATTGTAGCAAGTTGCCATGTAGAAAATTGCACGTGCTGCATCTCCTTTTTGTTCAGCGCGAGGTTCGAATACAGTTCTTCCGTTAACGTCCGTGCCGTATGTGCAACCGAGATAGGTGTAATTTACATTCACAACTTCACCTAAAGGATAATTGCTTCGTACAGCATTCGCATCATTCTGATTGGTTGGAAATAAATTGAAATAATCGCTGTATTCAGGACCAGTTTGCGAAGGATAAGTTGGCATCCAGCTATGGCAGAAGGTGTGTTCGCGACTGAACGTCGTCCATGCCCAAGGCTCTGAATATACAAGTGCCTCACCCGAGTACACGCAGTTCACTACACGTTGTCCGCCAGTTGTATCTCTTGCCCAGAACAACGAAACCATGTATGGTCCATAGTTGCTGTAAAATTTATCAGTGTGTGGATTTGTTAGTGTAGAAAGATCGGCGACAAAAGTTGCTGCTGAAGTATTTATTGTGCTGTAATAACTTCCAGGTTGCATAGAAGCAGAAGAAGTTACTGTTCCGGTGCATGGATTCGATGCCAGATAATTTCTGAAAGCACCCGGGCCATTGTAAGGATACACCGCGTAGAAATAATCTTGCGAAGCGCCAACATTATTTGAAGACAATGTTGTTGCACTTCCGATGTAAGCTACTTTTGAAGCGCCGATCATATCACCAATCATGTAAACTTGTCCATCAACCGGAACGTCTGTAACAGCAGCATCATCGCGACGAAGTACAACGTAGCCGTCCGGTGAGCCAGCAGCAGCAGTGAAGTTCACTTGAAAGCGATACGATTTGATGCTGGTGAATGTCATGTTGGTTGCTGGAGAAGTTGGTTCAGTTGCAAAATTATTTCCTGCACCATTCAAGTTGATTACAAACGCAGGTTCATCTGAATCATCATTGTTAATTGTGAGTGTTGCAAGTCGTGTTCCTTGAACTGAAGGCGTAAAATCAATGTTGATTGTTGAATTTCCGTTTGCCACAATTGTCGCAGGAAAAGAAGTCACAGTGAAGTCAGCTGCGTTTGGTCCACTTAAAACAGCTGAAGAAATATTCAGCGTATTTACAGTTCCGTTATTTTCTACGTCGATTACAAATGGGGTATTG
>CAZBYM010000186.1:0-7958 GCA_964495745.1 uncultured Chryseobacterium sp.
AAAATCGGACTTGGCCTCGGTAAGCAAGCAAACAGAAGTTGCATTGCGGGCTTTGCCTTTGGGAGTAAAAGAGTCGGTAGAGCCACCGTCAAAAATTGTCGTTTCAACATTGCCTGAATAGTGGAAGAAAGAAAAGACATATTGCGTCGTGTGTACATCGTGTACATTTTCTGTTGCGTGTTTGCGCTTTCAGTGGTTAGTCGCGTATGTTATATTCAGTTTGCACAGGGCGATCATTGGAAAGCTGAAGCAGAAAATTTTACTGTTAGGGAATTAGATATTGAAGCGGTGCGTGGAAACATTTTCGCGGAAGATGGATCGTTGCTCGCCACGTCTTTGCCCTATTATGAGATTGCAATTGACCCGCATGTTAATGACGTTTTTGTAACAGATGATATGTTTGAAGACAGTGCGGCTGCCCTCGCTACTGCATTGGGAATCCTGCTCCCTGAGAAAACCAGAGAAGAATATTTCAGATTACTTGTTAGTGCACGAGTGAAGGGACTCGGTTACCAATTGATCGCACGCAATGTATCCTACCAGCAATTACAGGAAATAAAAACATTTCCGCTTTTCAGACTTGGTCGTTACAAGGGAGGATTGATATACGTTCAAACGAATCGTCGTGAACGGCCGTTTCGGATGCTGGCATCGCGAACAATAGGATACATCGGTGACAGCGGACGTGTGCGTGTTGGTCTTGAAGGAGCTTATGATTCTGTATTGACAGGTGTAAGTGGAAAGCGATTGATGAGAAGAATAGCTGGTGGTGTTTGGATGCCTCTCAATAACGAAAATGAAATCGAACCACAACACGGGAAAGACATTGTCACAACTATTGACATCAACATTCAGGATGTAGCTGAAAATGCGCTCATGCAATCACTATCGGAACACAACGCGAAGTATGGTTGTGTTGTTCTCATGGAAGTGCAAACCGGAGAGATTCGTGCGATAGCGAATTTGACTCGTCATGACTCTGGAGTTTACGTTGAAGATTACAATTACGCAATTGCGGATGCGCGTGAACCGGGATCTACTTTCAAACTCGCTTCATTCTTGGTCGCGATGGATGATGGTCTGCTCTCATTGCAGGACGAAGTAAATCTCAATGGTGGCGAATACAAGTATTTCGATCGCACCATGCACGATTCGCACAATCCGAAAAAAGAGATTGTCACAGCGGAAGAAGCGTTCTGGGAATCTTCGAACGTTGGTATTTCCCGCTTGATTACGGAACGCTACAGCAAGGAACCGAAAAAATTTACTGATGGCTTACATCGCCTTCGTTTCGGTGAACCACTCGGAATAACGATCAAAGGTGAAGGTCAATCCAAGATTCGTGTGGCTGGCGAAAAAGGTTGGTCCGGAACTTCTCTTCCTTGGATTTCCATTGGGTATGAGTCACGCATCACACCGATGCAAACATTGACTTTATATAATGCAGTTGCGAATGATGGCAAAATGATGAAGCCCATGTTCGTGAAGGAGATTCGGGAAAAAGGACAAGTTACTCACGTGTATGAACCGGAGGTACTCAACGCTGCCATCGCGAAACCTGAAACAATTAAACAGGCGAGAAAACTTCTTGAAGGTGTAGTGCAAAATGGCACTGCAAAAAACATGAAGAATACCGTGTATCAGGTGGCCGGTAAAACAGGAACGGCACAGGTTGCGGAGAGTGGGATTTACGACAAAAATAAAATGACGTATCTGGCTTCGTTCGTTGGATATTTTCCAGCTGATAAACCGAGATATACATGCATAGTAATTGTCAACGCACCTTCTAACGATGTGTATTACGGCGGCCTTGTTGCAGGACCAATCTTCAAACAAATTGCGGATCGGGTTTATGCAACTGAACTCGACATTCATCAACCCATCAATGATGACCAACCACTTGCAGTAGAGATTCCGGTTGTAAAAAATGGATTGTCGATTCCTACTCTGGCCGCTGCATCAATGCTTCACCAAAAAGTGAACGGCAATGGTACGATTGGAACATCAGAATATGTTTCACTAAATCCGTCTGGACAATCTCTTGAAGCCAGTGGCGAAAATCATGAAGAACAACTAAGCAAAGGTATCATGCCTGATTTACGCGGAATGAACGGTGCCGATGCAATTTATCTTCTTGAGAACAGAAACATCCGGGTGAAAGTCCGCGGAGCTGGAGCGGTGCTTCGTCAATCGATTGCACCGGGTGAAAAAATTCCAAGTACGAATGAAGTAATTCTTGATTTGTCAATATGAAGTTGCTACGCGATATACTTTACAAAGCGAACCTGCAGGAAGTGCATGGTTCGACCAATACCGCTATCACTTCAATAACTTTTGATTCGCGGAAAGTTGGAAAGGATTCTTTATTCGTTGCAGTGAAAGGCGCAAATTCTGATGGACACGCGTTCATTGACAAAGCAATCGAGCTTGGTGCAATTGCAATCGTGTGTGAAATTCTTCCGGAATTACTCAATCCAAAAATTTCGTATGTACGTGTTGCTGATTCAGCAGAGGCGTTGGGATGTATGGCTGCGAACTATTACGATCACCCTTCTGAATCGCTCCGCCTCATCGGAGTAACAGGCACCAATGGCAAAACAACAACTGTTACGCTGCTGTTTCAGTTGTTCCGCGCAATTGGAATAAAAGCGGGAATGTTCACAACTGTTCGCAACATGGTGAACAACGATGAAATTCCTGCAACACATACGACTCCCGATGCAATCGAGCTGAACAGAATCTTGAAGATGATGGTTGAGGCCGGTTGTAAGTATGTGTTCATGGAAGTTAGTTCCCACAGTGTAGTTCAACATCGGATTTCCGGATTGAATTTTTCGGCGGGAGTATTTACAAACATCACGCATGATCATCTTGATTATCATGGAACGTTTGACGCTTACATCAAAGCGAAGAAAAAATTCTTTGATATGTTACCTGCCAATGCCTTTGCCCTCATCAACAAAGATGATGTCAATGGTTCTGTGATGGTGCAGAATACTAAGGCACTAAAGAGAAGTTTCTCGATTCGGACGGCTGCTGATTTTCATGCAAAAATTCTGGAAAATCAATTTGCTGGATTGCATTTGAATATCGATGGCACTGAAATGTGGAGCAAGCTTATCGGAAGCTTTAATGCAAGCAATATGCTGGCTGTTTATGCAACTGCTGTTTTGCTTGGGCAAGAAAAATTAAACGTTTTAACTACGTTGAGTACGCTCGGTCCAGTTGAAGGGAGATTTCAATACGTCCGCAGTGACAATGGAGTAACAGCAATTGTAGACTACGCTCACACTCCAGATGCACTTGAAAATGTTTTGAAAACAATCCGCGATATCAGAAGTGGAAACGAATCCGTAATCACTGTTGTTGGTTGTGGTGGTGATCGCGATAAAACGAAGCGCCCAATCATGGCGAAGATCGCGTGTGAAGGAAGTAATCGGGTAATTCTTACTTCAGATAATCCTCGATCTGAATCAGCGGATGCAATTCTTACGGAAATGAAAGTTGGCGTAGAGTTACAACACGAACGAAATACACTTACCGTAGTCGATCGCAAAGAAGCGATTCGGACTGCAATTGCTATTGCCAAGCCTGGTGATATAATTCTTGTTGCTGGAAAAGGTCACGAAAAATACCAGGAGATCCAAGGTGTCAAACACCCATTTGATGATATGGAAGTATTGAAAGAATCACTTAAAAACGCGAAGGCCTGATGTTGTACTATTTGTTTACATGGCTTGATCATGATTTTGATTTTCCGGGAGCGGGAGTGTTTCGATACATTTCATTCAGAGCAGCACTGGCAATCATTGTTTCGTTGATGATTTCTCTTGTGTTCGGAAAACGAATCATCAACATCCTGCGCAGAAAACAAGTTGGTGAAACTGTACGTGAATTAGGTCTGGCAGGACAAAAAGAGAAGGAAGGAACTCCAACAATGGGAGGTCTGATCATTCTGGCAGCCATAATAGTTCCAACTCTACTTTTCGCAAGATTGGAGAATGTATATATCCTACTCATGCTCATCACCACAGTATGGTTGGGGATAATCGGATTTATTGACGACTACATCAAAGTTTTCAAAAAAGACAAAAAGGGTTTACACGGAAAGTTCAAAGTGATGGGTCAGGTTGGTCTTGGACTCATTGTTGGTTGCACTCTCTATTTCAGTGATGCTGTTGTGGTAAAAGAAAAAATTGCTCCGGCAACAGTTGATCAGTTCAAGATGAACAATGATTTAACCGGTGCAATCACAACTGTAATTACTCCGGCGCAGTATACTGAAGAGAAGCATTCTCTTGTTACAACCATTCCTTTCGTAAAGAATAACGAATTTGACTACTCTGACCTCGTTTGCTTTCTTGGTGATAAAGCCTGCGAATGGTCCTGGTTAATTTTTATTCCGATAGTCATATTTATTATTACCGCAGTCTCCAACGGTGCTAATGTCACAGATGGTATTGATGGATTGGCCGCAGGAACTTCAGCAATCATTGGAGTAATACTTGGAATTCTCGCTTACGTTTCGGGTAACACAATTTTCTCCGACTATCTCAACATCATGTATATACCGGATACTGGAGAGCTGGTAATTTTCATTGCCGCATTTATCGGCGCCTGCGTAGGATTTCTTTGGTACAATTCTTTTCCAGCGCAAGTTTTCATGGGTGATACGGGAAGTCTGGCACTCGGTGGGATTATTGCTGTGTTCGCAATTGCAATCCGGAAAGAACTACTCATCCCAATTATCTGCGGCGTATTCCTTGTTGAAAATGTTTCGGTTGTACTTCAGGTAATGGTGTTCAAGTACCGAAAGAAAAAATTTGGTCTCGAGTATGCAAAAGGACATCGGTTGTTTCTCATGTCACCATTGCACCATCATTATCAGAAAAAAGGGTACCACGAAGCAAAAATTGTTTCGCGGTTCTGGATTGTGGGAATCATGCTTGGTGTTCTAGCGATTGTTACACTGAAACTGAGATAGAAATAATGAAGCGGATTGTCATACTCGGCGCAGGAGAAAGTGGAACAGGTTCCGCAATGTTGGCGAAACAAAAAGGGTATGATGTGTTTGTGTCAGATAAGAGTGAAATAAAAAAAAAGTATAAAGACGTTCTTTCAAATCTTGGAATAGCATGGGAGGAGTTGCAGCATACAAGCGAACTCATTCTCAACGCCGACGAAGTAATAAAAAGTCCGGGAATTCCTCCAACTACATCACTAGTAGTTAAGATCAAGGAGCTTGGAATTCCTGTGATTTCGGAAATCGAATTTGCTGGAAGATATACCTCAGCAAAAATGATTTGCGTCACAGGTAGCAACGGCAAGACAACAACTGCTTCGCTCATTTATCACATTCTGCAGAAGGCTGGATATAGTGTGGCGCTAGGAGGGAATGTAGGGCACAGTTTTGCGAAACTGGTTGCGGAAAAGAGCTACGAATATTTTGTTCTCGAATTGAGCAGTTTTCAACTCGATGATATGTATGATTTCCGTGCACACATCGCTGTGATTACAAATATCACTCCTGATCATTTGGATAGATATGATTACAAAATCGAGAACTACGCGGCATCTAAAATGCGCATTACTCAAAATCAAACGTCTGAAGACGCCTTGATATGGTGCATTGATGATCCGATATCAAGAACAGAAATTGAAAAAAGAAAAATTGAAGCAGTACAATATTTATTCTCAATAAAACAAAAAGTAACAACAGGAGCATACCTAAACAATTCAGAAGTAATAATTAACCCAAATAATAATCCGCTAACTATGAATATTGAAGAACTGGCACTACAAGGAAAACACAATGCTTACAATTCGATGGCTGCAGGAATTGCCGCACGACTCGTTGAAGTACGCAAAGAGACGATCAGAGAAAGTCTCTCCGACTTCCAGAGCGTCGAGCACCGACTGGAACTCATTGGAAGAATCAATAACGTTGATTTTGTCAATGATTCAAAAGCAACCAACGTGAACTCTACATGGTTTGCGCTTGAAAGTGTAAATACTCCAATCGTTTGGATCGTTGGTGGTGTAGACAAAGGGAATGATTATAGCCAGCTGTTTGAAATGGTTGTAGCCAAAGTGCATTCCATTGTTTGTTTGGGAACAGACAACTCAAAAATTATTGCAGCGTTTGGTGATAAGGTTGAAAATATTGTAGAAGCAGGATCTGCTCAAGAAGCGGTGAACCTCTCATATCGTCTTGCGAAAAAAGGGGATACTGTCTTGTTGTCACCGGCTTGTGCAAGTTTCGATTTGTTTGAAAATTATGAAGATCGCGGACAGCAGTTCAAGAAAGCTGTACGTTCACTCTAAACCATTTGCTGCCGATGCCTATGACAACTATTCACGAATCTACTCTTGTTAAGCAACAGGATTTGATTGCAGCACGACTAAAAATGCAAGGCGATGCTGCGCATTGTCTGGAAGTGGTTTGCACCAATAACGATGTTGCTTGGTTGAATCATTCGATTGCAACAACTACAGATTTAACCTGGCTCGCATTGCGAGATGTGGAAGGACCTGTCGTGTTGATTATTGGAGGAACTGACCGTGCTGATGACCAAAGCAAGCTGAGTGAATTGATCAAAGAAAAAGTTTCGGCTATTGTATGTTTAGGAACCACACCATGGAAATACGTGCAGGCGTTTAGCGGCAGCGCGCACTTGATTGTCCGGGCGACATACATACATGAGGCTGTGAAAACTGCTGCAACATTGGCAAAAAATAATGCAAGGACGGTCTTGTTTGCTCCTGGCTGTCCGAGTTACGATGCATTTGACAATTACAGAAACCGTGGAAATAGTTTTCGTGATGCTGTAAGAAGTGAATTTAACATTGAATCATAAAAGCGAAGATGAACGTGTTCAGCTATTTTAAGGGTGATAGGGTGATCTGGATGATCGTCCTGCTGCTTTCATTGCTGTCACTCGCTGCAGTCTATTCTTCAATTGTCACATTGGCATACAAACATCAGGGTGGTGATACTGAGTATTATCTCTTCAAGCATCTGCGGATTATTGTGCTTGGATTTATTCTCATGTTTATCACTCACAAAATTAAGTACACATATTATTCGCGGATTTCACAGATCATGCTTATTGCTTCTGTACCGCTTTTGCTTTATACACTCTTTAGTGGAACCAATCTGAACGATGCCAGCAGATGGATTGCAATACCATTTATCGGATTGACATTTCAGACTTCAGACTTGGCGAAGCTTGCACTCATCATGTATCTCGCGCGAGTCCTTACACAACGGCAAAACGAGATCAATAATTTCAAAGTGATCTTGATTCACATCATGATTCCGGTCGCGCTTATCTGTGGACTTATTCTTCCTGCGAATTTTTCTACTGCTGCGCTTCTTTTCGTAACATGTCTCATATTGATGTACATCGGTCGCGTGCATTTGAAATATATCGCCGCAGTTCTTGGACTTGGTATACTCGGTTTTGTGCTGCTGCTTTGTATCGGCCTAATCTTTCCTTCAATACTACCTCGCGCGGCCACGTGGACCCAACGAATTGAAACGTTCGTAAGTGGTGAAGAAAAAATTGATCCCGATAAAGCATTTCAGTCGAATCAAGCAAAGATTGCAATTGCCACTGGAGGTATTGTCGGAAAAGGTGCGGGCAACAGTACACAACGCAATTTTTTACCTCATCCTTATTCCGATTTTATTTATGCAATTATCATAGAGGAATACGGATTGGTTGGAGGAATAATTATCGTTTTGCTCTACCTGATTTTACTCTTTCGAGGCGTAAGTGTTTCAACAAAATCCGAAAAAACATTCGGAACTCTACTGGCGTTTGGACTCGCATTCAGTTTAATATTTCAGGGATTAATTAATATGGCGGTGGCAGTTAATTTGTTTCCGGTAACAGGACAACCATTGCCATTTCTGAGCATGGGAGGAACATCTTTATTGTTTTCAAGTATTGCAA
>CAZBYM010000187.1:0-7945 GCA_964495745.1 uncultured Chryseobacterium sp.
TAAACTTTTTGCGACATGTTGGAGTAACCGAATCTAATTCCATAAGGACTCGTTTTGTACCCATTTTCTCCATCGTGATGCACATCATAGGCATTCCCATTAAAGAGGACATCATCCACAGAAATAAACGGTGCATATAATACATCAAAGTACATATCTCTGTACCATTTGAAATTCCAATTGCCCGTATCAGAGTTGATTGTTGCACGCATAATATCAACGATTGAAAATCCGGCGTAAACCATTCCCACGCGCATCGTACTGGGTGCTTGCCACTCTGTTAATCCGGTTCCGTCTTCCGCAGTTACAGTTTTGGGCCATCTTACATGAATTCCGGTATTGTAATGCTGATATCCTAAATGAAGTGCAACAATTTTTCTTGTAGGAACCTGAACTTTAGCTGAGGTTATGGTTGTCTTATTTCCTTCAAATTCAGAACTGATGATCGCTGTCATTGGAAGTGAACCTTCTCTGTCCACCAAATGATATCGCAAACCAATCCTGTAATCCGAATAACTCGGAATTTTGTTCTGATTTTCTTTGCCTTCAAGAACCGACTTTCGTTTCATATCGTAATAGGAGAAATGAAATCCTGCTTCGGCGGAAATTCTCTTTTTCGTGTAGAAGCTAACATCAACTCCTCCACCCAAAGCCAATGTTGGAAATCCCAAGTCAAAATCAAGCAAACTAAAACCCGCGTAGACACCAGCAGCCTTTAGCGTCACCTCGCTGGCCTGGTAGTGAATGGTTTGTCCAACGGATCTTTCCGTCACTAAACACAAAAGTGTTCCTATAACAAGCCGTAACTTCGTCCAATTTTTCATCGTCAAAAAATGTAAATGAGTATTAACGTCATGCTGACGAATTGAAGTAATCCGGAATATCACTTTACCAGAATTAATCTACAAGTTCAGCTGGGCCAAAGGTGAATAAACGTTAAAAGGGCTACAATACTACTTTATGGTGAGATTACTAATGCGACGATTTACAGATGCTGGACCCTTTAGAATGAACCATTACCATATTCGCCCATCAGTAATCGGCACATCATTGCAGATATCGCATATTCTTCAGCCGCATCATATACTCTGGCCTGGTGATCTGCTGGTTGAAATACTCAAGGGTTGAATCGCGGAGATAAAACGCGCGCTGAGCTTGTTCGGTGTTGAGATCAACGGTGTAACGGCATTTATCACAATAGATAGAATATCGATCAGCAGGATTTACGGCGACAAAATATACTGTTGAAGATCGTGTTTCTTGAACAAGTCGCCAATATGATACCTGATTGCACTTTGGACAAGTCAGAGGCAATACGTAACCGTGTTCATGGACGGAGTGCCTGCTGCCGGAGATGGAGAACATTTTACAAATCTTTTGATAAATGTAAAGAATCGGGTTTGATCGTGGTAATTTTACAATTCCAAATTTCCAATCCGATGAAGCACAAAACACCGATTCAAATCCGATTCAAAGACGTTGATGCAATGGGTCACGTAAACAATGCTAATCACCTGACGTACTTTGAATACGCGCGCATTCAATACTTCGATGCAATTGTGGGGAAAGAGATCGACTGGGAGAATGAGGGAATCATACTTGCGCAACAAACGGTGAACTATAAGAAACCAATTTACCTGAAAGATATTATTCACGTCTCGACCTGGTTTGTCAAATCGGGAAATACGAGTTTTGAGATTGGATATGAAATCATCAGGACCGAAAGCGACGGAACCGAAACCATCTGCGCTACAGGTTCAACGATTCAGGTTTGTTATAGCTACAAGTTGAAAACTGCTATTGCAATTCCTGCAAGTTGGGCAGAGAAAATGCGAAACGCCGAACTCTAATTAAGTTTTCAATTCAACAACTCGTTCCTATTCCCGCGTTTAGAAGAAGAAAAACTTTTTTGGATGAAGTTTGTTCAAAGCTTCTGTACGCGATTGTACATGCAACTTAATATAGATATTGCGAATATGCGTACGTACAGTTTCAACAGAGAGAAATATTTTTTCAGCAATCTCTTTGTAACGCAAACCTTGATCTAAAAGAAGAAGAATTTCCCGTTCGCGATTTGTCAATTGATCCAGTTCTGAAGAAGATTGCGTTCCGCGAAATGCGCCAACTACTTTACGGGCAATAGTTGCGCTCATTGGAGATCCTCCTGATGCAATATCCGAAATGGCAGAAATAATTTCCTCAGGTGAAGAGCTTTTTACAATATATCCTGTTGCGCCACGCTTTAGACATTCAAATATTTTTTCCTCGTCGTCGAAAACAGTGCACATTAGAAATTGAGAAGATCCGGAAAGTTTTTTTGCTTCAGGAAGAAAATCCATTCCAGATTTTCCAGGCAAACCAATATCCAGAAGAACAACATCAGGCAGAAGTTCAGGAAGTTTCTTTGCAAAACTCTCAACACTATCAAACGCTCCAAGAAGTTCGAAGGCTTCAACTCCGTTCACAATTTGCTGTAGAAATTGAGAAATATCTTTGTCGTCTTCGACAATTGCTACCGTGATCTTTTTCATACGCTAAATGTAGTCTAGAGAAATGCAATTCTCAAATTCCAATTGGACAAAATCGCAGAATTACTACTATTGTGTGAGCTGGCCGGAAACCTTGATTTGTGTTCCTTTTCCAATAGAAGACGTGATAGATACTAGAAACCCGATGGACTCAGCACGCTGACGGATGTTGCGAAGTCCGTTAGAATTTACTCCTTCAGGACTATTCAGATCGAAACCTTTACCGTTATCAGTAATTGACATCGAAAACAAATTGTCGTGCCAGGTGATTTTCAAAGCAACCTCTGTGGCGTTGGCGTGTTTGCCCATGTTGGACAAGGTTTCCTTGAGAATAAGCAACAGATTTCGCCGCGATTCAGGATTCACATGCAGTTCCGGTAAATTTTCCTCTCCGGAATAACTGAATCGCATGTCTGCATTTTCTGCAACTCCGGATGTATGCGAACGAAAATAAGCAACCATGTGGTCGAGACTGTCGTAATGTGGATTCACTGACCACACAACTTCTTTCATGTTTTGCGACAACTCGCGCGCAGTTCCGGCAATCCATTTCAATTTGTCAAAGGAAGGATCGTCGTGAAGAAATTTCTGTGACATGAGGTCGCCGCTCAAAGCGATGCGTGTCAGTCCCGCACCAATTTCATCATGAATATCTCTTGAAATCCGCTGACGAACTTTATCCAACTCTTGCTGCATTTTCAATTTTCTGATTTTTCTCTGGAAACGCAATCGCATGATGACGAACAAAACAAGTGTGATGAGCAAGACACCACCCATCGTTGTCAAACCAATGAACCAGCCCGACATCCAGAATGGCGGCACAATTTTGATGGTAAACAATTTAGATATTCTGGCAGGCGGACAACCCGGCACTGAAGCAGAACACATGAATCCGTAAAATCCGGATGCGAGTGATGCGTAATTTAATTTGAGTAAACCCTGCACGGTAGTTTTCTTTTCATCAGAACCATCAAGCTGGTATTCAAAGATGACCTTCTCGGGAAACGCGAAATCGGTTTGCCAAATAAGCAACTCGATTGTAGAATTACCATGATCGCGAACAATTGATTCACGTAAAATTCCACCTGGAGCATCGGGATCACTTGTCAATGATGATAACACAAGTGAATTTTTGAAACATCTGCCGGAAGCGTTCGGATTCCATCTCACAAAACCGCTTACAGTTCCAACATACAGCAATCCTGAAGGCGCGTGTAACAATGCACCCGAATTGCATTCGTCGGATGGAAGACCATCACCATGACTATATCTTACAAATTGATTTGCGACCGGATCGAAAAACGTTATCCCATGTCCGGTAGTCAGCACAATTGTCCTGGTTGTTCCAATGTAGTCCAGATCATAGATCGTGTTGTCGGACAAACCATCTGCCGTCGTAACTTTCTTACTTATACGAAACTGATTATCCATCAATACCAAACCGTCGTTAGTTCCTATCCACAAACCACCCTGTATATCATTGCACATTCCGCGAATGAGTACGGTTGAAGGAAGACCGGCTGCTTCAAAAGAAATATTTTCTATCAACTCAACTTTTGCATTCAAAACAGCGAAACCTTCCGCCAGAACAGAGACAATAATTCTTCCGTCTGTCATCTGAAACACCGAAGACACGTTTGTGCTGCATCCACCAATTGGTGACGCAGAAAACTGCGGAGAACTGCTTCCGGAGAATTCAAAAAGTCCTTTTGATCCGTAAATCAATAAACGCCCGTCGGCTGTTCGCAGAAATCCAGTGTATGATCCGGAATTATATGTTGCGAATTCCACTTTCTCTGTCTCCCATGAGCGCGGGTCCATTAGTAATAATGACTGATCTGTACCGATCAGCAATCTTCCGTCTCCACTCTCTGTAATGAAAAGCGGAGTCACTCCTTTCCACAAATCTCCTTCACCAACTTTGTGAATACTATTGCTTTCATGATCCACAAGTTCAAGTCCACCTTTGTATGTGCCCACGAGATACTTTTCCGGTGAAATTTCATAGAAACATCGCGTGAACCATTTACAAGTATCAGTGACAAGATGTTCGCTGAATTTTTCATGAAATACAATTCGACTATGTAGCAACTTTACAAGACCATTACCATCTGTTCCGCACCAAACAACTCCGTAATCGTCACAAATAATTTGCGTTGGAGCTTTGAGCATACCACCAACATAAGTTCCGTCTTGTTGCCATAAACAAGGTCTGATTTTTCTTACCATAGGATCATAACGGTACACTCCCTGACCGGTAATTCCAAACCACCAACTTCCGTCAGGATGAATTGCCATGGATCTGAATGCCATAGTTGAATCAGAAAAAGTGTTATCTCCAAGACCTAATCTTGTGATCAGTTTAGATTTTCCGTTCAACTGAAAAAGGCCCTTGTCTGTCAACAGGACTATTAAGCCTGCGCCTGAAGGCACTTCCACGATGCTTTTCACATTTAACGCATTCAGTCCGAAAGGCAGTGGAATTACTACAGAAGTATTGGTTTGTAAATCAACCCAAATCAAATTCGAAGCATTATCTGTATAGAATACGGAATTGTTTCTATCGGCAACTCCGCAGCTACCTTCAAATCCATGTGGCGAAACAAGCGTTGATCTTCCATCAGCTATCCGCATACGAAACAATCCTGCTCCACCTGAAAGTATCCATACAGCTGTATCATTGGCGAAAATCGGAACTTCCATCACGCCGGGAACCTTCACCGAACTAAGGTGTTTCAGTAAAGAGAGCGTGAACCGGTCGAATTGGTTCACACCGCCCTCTGTTCCTACCCAAATTGTTTTCTGATCTGATGAGGCAACGATACCACGTATACTTGAATTCGTAATGGTATTTTTTTTGTCGGAACTGGAACGAACCTGATGAAAATTCCAGCCGTCAAACAAACCCAATCCATCTCCTGTACCAACCCAGAGATATGCTTCATTGTCACGATAAATACTTGTTACCGTACTTTGTGGCAATCCCTGATCTACAGAATATGCCGTAGCGAGTTTTTGACTACAAAGTTGTTCGCAGCAGAAAGTAGTTACAAGCGCAAGGACAAGTCCGCGGCGAACACTCATATTTCAGGAAAATAATTATTGTGGATCGTCAGTCCGCACCCAAATATCTGTGCGACCGAGCAAAGAAATTCCGAGATATCCACGGAGTTCCATCGTGTTTTTGTCTTTGAGACTACACGTCAAGCTATATGATTTTCCACTTTTCGGATCATAAATATCTCCGTTGTCCCATTCTTGATCATCTTCTTCCCACTCGAGATTTTTCAAGATTATCAAACCTTGTACCGGACGCCAACGTTGCGTTTCATCCGGATTGTTTTTATCGAGTTTCGGTTTATTGGTTACAGTATCAAGTGGATTTTTCAACCAGTGAATCTGTCCGAAATATTTACCGTAGGAACTGTAAATTTTAATTTTCGCGTCTTTGTCTTTGTTCCACCAGATTCCAGCAATATCGTTAGCAACCCATTTGGTTGTTGCCACTTGCGAAAGAAATAGAAAAAGAATTACGAATCTGACCATGTCTGCTTGTTGTTATCTGGGTTATTACTTTATTGGGTTTGTAGTACTCGTCGTTGCCTGATCTTCTCAATTGGATCAATGACAAACTTCCATAAAATTACGGCAAAAATAATAGATCCTGCAACAGTACATACACCAAACCAGTACATATGTTCGGTATGCGTCCAGAAATACCGCTTAACAACCATCATTATCACGTGATGGCCGATGTAGATGGGAAATGAAAGCTCGCCAATCCATCGATCCCACTTGAAATTCTTCGTGTAATGAAACACAAACGGAATCAACACGAAGACCACTCCGTAAAACAACCATCTTCTTTTGTGTTCTACCATCCAGCCGGCGTGCGGGTAGTAAAATATAAGTACCGGAATAATCAACCAGCAAAGACGCATCATCCAAACTGACCAATCTCTATTCCGAACCAATGTGTACACTTGATACGCCAAACTTCCAGCCATGAAGAGCGCAATTTCAAAAGGAAAAAAACGGTAGCTCCATGGATCCCAACTCCAGAATTTTTCTGTGTACACATAAGCGCGGTAATCAATGCTCAAGAACAATATTGCGAGCTGAATCCACCAAGCTCTTCGAACAAGTAATGGCGCTATCAAATAAAAAACTATTTCAATTCCTAACGTCCAGATCTGAGGAACAAAAAGCATGTTCATCGTCATCGGTTTGTAATTGAAGCAGTTTTTCGTGAGCTCGAGCATTCCGGTTTCACGATTGATGCCAGTGAAGAACATCCAATCACTTCCAACCATGAAAAGATTTGCAATGATGGCGAATACAATAACTGTCCAATGTAGATTTTCCCATTGCACCATCCAGGCATAGAGATAGAACGGTTGCCCCCATCCCAAATAGCCAATAACAGAAACTGCAACAGCTATAATTAACACAACCCAATACACCGGATACAAACGAAGAAATCGATTTGTAATGAAAAGTTTCCAAGAACCTTTTTGTCCTTTGTACTTTTCATTGAGAATAAGAGCCATGTAAAAACCGGAAATTATATAGAACGATTGTACGGCCACAATTCCGCCAGTCATTCTCTCCCCGAATAGGTAATAGGAGTGATAAACTACAACGGCAATTGCCAATAAAGCGCGGATGATTCCCACTCTTGAATTTCCCTGTTAACCGTGAATATTCTCTTTGTTTCCATAACGAACAATCACTTCGGCTTCATAAGCGAGAAACTCATTCCAACGCTTATCCACATCAACAGTTTCTGCATACTTCCTGGCAAAACCAATAAACATAGTATAGTGATTGGCTTCACTCACCATAAGGTCGTGATAAAATCCGGAGAGAAATTTGTCTTGAATGTTTTCTGAAAGAACACGAAACCGTTCACAACTTCTCGCTTCAATCATAGCCGCGAATAACAAACGATCTATTAATATTTCCTCGCGTGTACGATACGGAATTTTTATAAACTTCATTAACTCGTTGACGTAATCGTCTTTTCGTTCCCTTCCGAGTTTCTGCCCACGTGAAATAATGATGTCATGAACCATTCGGAAGTGCTGCATTTCTTCCTGAACCAATTCCGTCATCGCTGTAACCAGATCAGAAAATTCAGGATGATTGACAATGATAGAAATTGCGTTCGTTGCAGCCTTCTGTTCACAGTACGCATGATCCGTGAGAATTTCATCGATGTTTTCTTCTACGATATTCACCCAATGGGGATCTGTGGGGAGTTTGAGTCCGAGCATTACTAATGTGCTAATTGTTGATGTGCTAATATGCTAATGGCTTCCTGACTATTAGAAAACTATCGAAGATCCGGCGCTGGTTTTATTTCTCCGTTGTCTTTGACGAATATTCTCATCAATGGTCCGCTTGTTAAACTAGTA
>CAZBYM010000188.1:0-7920 GCA_964495745.1 uncultured Chryseobacterium sp.
TGAAATCACCAACGATTCGTGAAGAACTTCACACATATATTGACTCCGTAGACGAAGAGGTCTTGAAAATGATTCACGCTATGCTTAAAGTATATACTGCCGCCCAACCTTTGTCCGCATCAGAAGACGCAGAACTTGACAGACGGAGAAAGAACTACAAAGCGGGAAAAAGTAAAACTTACACTTTGCAGGAATCACGTATTGAGTTACGGAAAAAACTCAAAAAGAAATAATGTTCACGCTTTTAGTTGAAGATGCTGCGCTTTGCGAAGTTGCGGGAATCACCAATGAATACGAACAGGATCGAAATAATCTGGGTAAGAATTTCTTCTGGAGTGGGATAGAATTCTTGTTCATATTCAAAATTTCCCGCTTTCAGGAACGGCATATCGACTACATTACAGACAAGTTAGACTCTATAGATTTCCATATTATGTGATGTATGAAATTGACGGGCTCGCAATTATTGTTTACGCGATAATTCATATGAAACGCCACCCGAATAAACGCAAACGAAATTAACAATCCACAATTACCCGCTAAACAAATCTTATGCAACTCAAATTCCTTCAAGCAGACACCAGTAGAAACTACGCAGCCCTTGCGTTACGTCTCAGCGCAGCAATGATGTTATTCCACGGCTGGGGCAAGATGATGAACTTCAGTGAATACTCTTTAACCTTCTCTGATCCGATTGGTTTAGGTGGAACAGGTTCACTTGCGCTGACCGTGTTCGCTGAAGTGATCTGCACGATATTTATTGTCGTTGGAATTTACACGCGTGTTGCGACTATTCCGTTAATCATTTGTATGGGAATTGCTGCGCTTGTTGTTCACTCCGGAGATCCGATAACCGATCGCGAAAGTGCAATCGCATATCTTCTGCTCTACGTAGCCATTTTCTTTTTAGGTGGTGGCCGTTTTTCTGCGGATAATTATTTACGCAAGAATGCCAAATGGTAACAAAGTTTCTTGCTCCGTTTTTGTTGTTGTTTTTGATCACCCGTTGTGGTCCAACCGAGGAAGTTCCAGAAAACTCAGATTCCAAAATTCCGAAAACTTCATATGCCAGAGTGGCGATTGGAACTTCAGGTCATTCGATTGAACTGATCACTGGATTCATGATCGAAAAGCAAGAAAGTGCTTCTTTCGAAGTGTACTATTTCAAACCAACAGACACGACAAAAACAGAAACGGAAGCCGGCATTTATTTTGGTCCTAGACCCGACACTTCTGCACCATCGACAGAATACACCAAGAAAATTATTCCCGGAACATTTATGGGTAATTCAGTAAACTGGACGGAATACGTAACTTCTAAGTATACGCAGCGCGAAGTTTTTGTTGATGCAACTCCCGACAAGAAAATTCACTGCTGGTGCTATTCGAATGATCCGGCGGTGTTGGAGAAATTGTGGGAGATGGTGAAAACGATCAAGTAAAACAAGTTTAAACCTCGAAGGTTGCTTCGAAGAATCACGTGATCGTCAACAAAACCTTCAAGGTTTTGCCAACTTGTTTTACCACTTCTTCTTCCCAAATTTCTTCTTGCGATCGCCATCTCCGCCTCCATCACCCATCAACGCTTTCCAATCTCCGCCATCAGAACTTCCGCTTGATTTACGAGCAGGTCTATTCTCCGCAAAAGAAGGCTTCCCGGTTTTTCCACCGAAAGTTTTTGCACCACGATCACCAAAAGATTTAGGCTTATCTCCACCGTATGATTTTCCATAAGGCTTCTTCTCGCCGAATGATGACTTACGATCACCGCCACCGAATGAAGGTTTGCGATCACGATCTCCGCCAAACGATCTCTTCTCACCAAACGATTTGCGACCACCGCCACCGCTTCCACCACCGTAACTTCTGCGTTCACTTCCTCCACCACTGTCACGATCGCGACGTCTTCCGCCACCACCACCGGTGTTCTCAGAAACGTTCACGCGCACTTCACGACCTTGATATGCGAATCCTTTGAATGCATCTTCAACAACTTTCTGATCGAGTCCAACTGTTTGTACAAACGAGAAATTATTCTTTAGATCAATTCGTCCAATATTTTCGCGACCAACTTTTAATTCGTCACAGAAAATTCTAAGTAATCCACTTGGTTCAAGTCCATCAATTGTTCCGACAGAAACAAACCAGTTGATTGAATCAACATCTTCCGGACGACGTTCGCGTTTACCATCAGGTTTCACGGAAACGTTCATGTCACTTGCTTTCAACTGTTCGATTGCTTTCTGCATTTGCATAGAAACCAAACGACGAAGTGCATCTCCTGGAGTTAATCCTTCCATTGCGGATTCCATTAACTCAAGATATTTTACGTCAAGCGTTTTTTCTTCCGGAAAATCAGTAACACGTTTTGCAAAAGCAAGAACCTGATTCTTCATTGCGTCATCACCGGAAGGAACCTGGAGATACGTCAACTTAATTTTACAAAGTCTTTCTATATCGCGAAGTTTTCCTTGCTCTTTCGAGTGAAGAAGCAGAATTGAAACTCCGGTTTTTCCTGCACGACCCGTACGACCGCTTCTGTGCGTATAACTTTCCGGTTCGTCTGGGGCCTGATAATGGAAAACGTGTGTTACGTCGTCAACATCAAGTCCACGTGCAGCAACATCAGTTGCAACAAGAACTGTGATGATCCGACTACGAAAACGTTTCATTACGAAATCGCGTTGCGCTTGAGAAAGATCGCCGTGCAGTGAATCAGAAGGATAACCGTCGCGCACCAATTTATCTGCAACTTCTTGTGTTTCTGCTTTTGTGCGACAGAAAACAATTCCGTACATACCAGGATGCGCATCAATAAAACGACGCAATGCAGGATAACGATCGCGTGCGTGAACAACAGTATAGAAGTGAGAAATTGCCTCATTGGTAGTTTGAGTTCCTTTCACACTCACCGTTGCAGGATTGTTCATGTACTTCTTCGCAATTCGCGCAACACCATCAGGCATTGTAGCAGAGAAGAGCCACGTTAATTTTGTATCAGGAGTTTCAGCAAGAATTGTATCAATTGCTTCGCGGAAACCCATGTTGAGCATTTCGTCTGCTTCATCAAGAATAACAGTGCGAATGCCGCCGAGTTTCATTGCGCCACGTTCGATCATGTCATTCACACGACCGGGAGTTCCAACGATAACGTGAACGCCACGTTTCAATTCTTTTATCTGTAAGCTGATACTTGATCCGCCGTACACAGGAAGAATACTGATTCCCTTCATGTGCTTCGCATAATTCTTTACATCCCCGGCAATTTGAATACACAATTCGCGAGTTGGGCAAAGAATAATTGCTTGTGGAGTGCGATCGTCCATGTCAAGTGAGTCGAGCACTGGAAGTCCGAACGCAGCAGTTTTACCTGTTCCGGTTTGTGCAAGACCAACGAGATCTGAAGCACGTTGAAGCAGTAATGGGATGGCTTGTAGTTGTATTGGAGTTGGGGTTTCGAATCCCATTTCAGCCACTGCTTGGGCTAATTCCGCACGAAGTCCTAATTCAGAAAATGTTGACATATTTGAGTTTGAAGGCGCAAAGGTACGCAATTAAGTTGCTGGGAATTAGGAATTAGGGAGTTAGAGGGGTGCTTTGATCGGGTAATTCAGCTTTTCCATCGGAATTATTACCCGAAGCAAATTTCGAAAGCATCATTACCAACTTTTTCGGCTGATGCGATGTGCACCATATCGGCATCCTTTGAAATCTACCGTTTGATCCGAGTTTACGTAGAAGTGATAAGAACGGTCGATTTTATTAGAATATTCCGGTAAAATTAGGCGGCTTATGCTAAACGTCACAAAGTCATCTTCACGGCACTCACCATTCTCAACCTTCTTACAATGGCGTACTAAACGATAATCAAATGGATGGTACAATCCAGAACCACAATGCAATTGCACTTGCTCAAAAGTTCCGAACGTAAGATTCTGAAAATAGACAAAGTTCAATGGCTTAGGTACTTTGATCATAACAGAGCACCACCAATGCTTTTGATATTGCTTCTGATAATCTATCCAGAAGGAATAGGCCTGTCCTACTTTCCGGTTCATGACCTTGCTCCCGACGGTACGGAAATATTCATCGATCTTGTTGTTCCCGGTAGAAATGTTGCCACTGTCGCATTGTTGTTTCCACGACAAGGTATCAGCAGAATACATGTATACTGTATAGTACCACTCGTCTGGTGACGGATGAAAGGCCATTGCATATTCAAACATGCTATCCCTGACCAACCTCAATGAATCGGGCATCGATAAAAATGCACCTGCGACGGTGTAAGAAAGTGAATCAACTATAGCTACAGGAATGAACATACTATCCTTAGAGGTGGGTATGTTAGCCTTGTAATAACTTAGTGGCTGAGCATTGCCTGCGGTAATTCTATTCTCAGGAAAACAACCAATCACAGCAGCTCCGGCCAATCTTTTTCCCAGATTCTTTCTCATAGTATCAATACGACCATTGTTACTATCTCTCGCCACCAATACCCTTCCCTGCGAATATGTTCGATCAAGTATTAATGCACCAGTCGAATCCCAACATTGCACAATTCCATTCCGCGCGTTCCACCACCACCATGAAATACCCGTTGATTTTGGTTGTCCGCCGGCATAATACTCACGAGAATCTCCATTCACAAAACTAATCCGACAAAGGCTGCCACTCTCATACCAAAGCGCAACTAAAGTATCCAGAGGATCCGGAGGATTACAGTCCCAATATCGAATGCATCGCAACTCATGTTGATTTCCGTTTTGATAATATGATTTTCGCACCTCTTCCCTACTCCACTCTTCAGAGATGATCATTATTCCAGGATCATCTTCACAACTGTCGCGATAACAATTCACACGATATGTAGTTTGTATTCTGCCATTTTCGAAAAAGGAAATCGCTGAATCGAGAAAAACATCATCGTCATAATAAACAGGAAAAGAATACCATTCTATACGCGCTAAAGATCCCGACGGAAAATAGTACTGCCACTTTCCGTCCGGGTCAGAATTACGATTTACACCCTTGGTTTTAATTACTCCATTAGGCCAATATTCTTCATAAGGTCCATCTTGCTTCCCTTTCGCATTGACGAAATATGATTCGCGTAAACTACTATCAGGATAATAAATTCTCCAATCCCTCACTGCGACTCCATTCTGATAAACACAATCACTCCAACTGATATTTCCCTGTTCTCTCTGATATCCGTCGCGTACTTCAGTTATACCCCAACCGTCGTTTGTACACTTACCTCCGGTGATACAACGCGGGAAATATGCGTTATAAATATCGTGCTCGTTATTAAATCGCAGCAACCGTAAATTATTTGCTTCCCGATATAGTTTATTTGATTGAAACCATGTCGCACTATGTCCGCTGTAAAAGGATGAATCTATTGCAAGTAAAGAGTCATAACCTATTCTATCATATCGGTAAACCACCAAACCGGACGTTGTCATTTCTCTCAAATGTTCAATTCGCCCATTCTTTAACTCAATTACCAGATTTCGATAAGGCCTCTTCTTCTGAACAGCCACTCCGGTGAATAGCCTGTGATGGTACTTGAAGACATTGGAATAATAATAGTTTATCGGATGTGTTTCGCCATCGATCAGGATTGTTTCGACCTCTGATTTACGAAATATTTTTTTATCCAGATCGGAAACCGCAATCGTATCACTTCGAGAGAAAAGTGCTGTAGGAATGATAGCGAATAATATTAGTAGAAACCGCATCTGATAGTATAACTTTTCTGCCTGTTTAAAGATACTGAAAACCATACGATAGAAGGCAACCGGGATTGATCATCGGAAATTACCGAAAAAGCAGTCACAGTACTCTGAAAAAAGGTTAGCCGCTGATTACACAGATCGAAAATTATGAGTCAACCAATAAAATAATTGGTGAGATGAGATTGGCGTTCGCTGCACTCCGGAAAAAGGTTAACCGCTGATTACCCAGATCTAATCTTTAGAACAGCAGTAATAAAATAAATTGTGCGATTTCAGATTCGTGCTAATAATCATTCCAGAACTGAAACATTGCCGGACCCGAGTCAATCAAATCAACACTTCCATCCGGATAAACGCGAAATGTCCAGCTCATGCACATGTAGGAGTATTTACTCTCTTTCGATTGAAATAATCTGTAGTTGTAATCGGTGTAGTGATCGTGCATGGAAATACTGATTCCGGTGACATTGCTGTTTCCGAAGTTGTTGCCCGGAGAAAAATATTCGCAGCCGTAAAGCTTGTTCATTTTTCGAAGAAGACTATCGAAAGTATGTCCGTTGAAGTACGTGTCTGAAGTAAATCCGCGACGGATGCCTCCGTTATCATCGCCGTAACACTCATCATATACCGGAATCAAATGCATTTCAGCAATGTAATTGTCGAATTTCGGAGGCCATGAACCGCAACTTGATGTGTCACTACCGCGATTTGGTGTCCACGGATAATCGAGATAGACGTGCGTGCGCGATGAAGCACTGTCGAAGTGAACGTATTTTACAGAATCAAAAGCAGGCGGAAGCGCTTTGTAAATACAAATGAGATCGGAAAGTATTTTGTTCTTCATCTCCGAAGGCGCATAAAGTTCGGTGTAATTTCCTGTGTAATCATTCATCAATCCTCCGGCAATAATTTCTGCATCTCTTGCATATTCTCCGCGAAGCGAATCAACTTCATTTCCAACAAAATGAAATTTAGGTTTGTTTGCGGTGATTGTCTTGCCCATACCATAGTTCTGCTCATAAATCAAAATACCAGCAGGATTGAATTCCTTGAATTCTCCATCACGAACACCGTTGCGATAATTTCCTTCTCTCCACAATTTCCCGTTCGGGTAATTCCATTTGCATAAGCCATTCCGCTCGCCCCGATGATAATTTACTTCACTGATTACTACTCCGATTTCATCATACGTTGTTGACAGACCTTCAAGATATCGTTCAGCACAATTTTCCTTTTTCCATATTTTACCCGAAGGAAAATAATACAGACAGGTCCCGCTCTTTAAATGATTTTTGTACGTCTCCACGGATTTCAAAGTTCCGTTTTCATAATAAAATGATTCTGAAATCTTCTCGTAGTTCTCGTGGTCAGCCTGATGCTGCAATATTCCGTTTGCGTAATACTCATTGAGCGGTCCAACAGGTTTTCCATATTCATATTTCAATTCCTTCTTTACTACTCCGTTTTCATACCATTCTTTATGCACGCCATCAGGCTTTCCATCTATGGTATAGTGAGATGAAGATTTTTGCTGTCCATTCTCATAACCATACTCCATGGAGATAATGGATCTGTCGGCATACGTGTCGCGCCTTTTCATTTTCCCATTTTCCCAATACTCAATATATTCGCCGACAATTTTGTAATCTGCATATGTAACGGTTGTCTTCAAATTTCCGTTTGCATGCCATTCTGTTTTATTGCCGCATACATTCGAGTTGCAATAGTCAATGTCTGACTTGATTTGTCCGCTCTCGTACCATTCCTTCCATTTGCCATCGGGCCAGTTGTATTGCGAATAGCTTCCTTCACTTTTTATTTTTCCGGAATCGTACCAACACGTCCACTTTCCTGATTTGTAATTGTTGTGGTATGCGCCACGAACAATCATCACTTCTCCTTTCTTTCCACCGTACTCGAAATAATTTCCTTCCTGTACAGGTTGACTATAAAATCCATCTCTCCCAAGTTGAGCATCTTTTTTATAATTGATAAAACTTCCCGAATAGTTGAGAGAGTCTCCGGCATGTGGGAAAAAATAATTTGATTCAGAAATAATATATCCGGATGAATTATAACCATACGACTTCATCTTCTTCTCTTTCCCGCTGTAGTAGTAAGTCTCCATTCCTTCCAAAACGCCGGTCTGGTAATTGAATCGTCTCGATTCTGCAATCACACT
>CAZBYM010000189.1:0-7910 GCA_964495745.1 uncultured Chryseobacterium sp.
CTACGGCGTTTTACACGGCGAACGGAGATCGCGGCGTTTCTCGATAACCATCACCCACGAGATGCGGCGTATCGCTTAAGCGATCTCTCAGTGTTCGCGTGGGTTTCGCATACAACTCACATTCCCCGTTTCGCCGATCGCCGTGTAAGGCCCGCAGCAGGCGAATAGCCAAATATTAATTTTTGACTTATTTAATAGGTGCAAAATATCCACGAGTCATAAATCTGCGCAATCTGCGTAATCTGTGGCTATCAAAAGAACAGATCTGTGGATACATCCGCGTAATCACCCACCGAAAACAAACCGCACAACCTGCGGCAATTTTTTCCACCAAATTTTTTGCTTGAGCTGGAAAAACAAAAACGCAAATGCGACATTAACAACAGTCAATACTGCATACACCAGTACGTATTCGCCAAAAGGGAGTGCTACATAGTATTCGTCAAGCACGAAGCGAATAAGAACAGAATGAAAAATGTAAATGAATAAACTGCAAGCTCCGAGCCAGCGAAAAATCTGCAATCCGTGTCCCGCTTTTAGATATTTCATGCACGCAACTCCAACGAGCACGGCTCCTAACGCTGCAAGAATATACGCGAACCCGGGAGGATAAAATAATTCGCTGTAGCCTTCCCGCTCAGCAATCGGGCGGTAAAAAAACAGCCAGATAATTCCGGCGAAAAAAGAAGTCAGTCCCAAAGCGATATTCGTGTTTGCATTTCTGATAATGAAGGCTCCATGTTTCGCCACAATAGCACCCAGAATCAAAATCCCCATCCACGGAAAAACAGGAAACCATCCGTCGATGAAGAGACTTCTGACCCACCATGAAAACCCATCGGGCCACACTGTTGTTGAAAGTTCTCCCAAACCAAATTCACTGACGTTTTCGCGATAACCTGCAAACATTTGCAAAGTTGGACCCAACAACATCATCACCATCGCAACAGCAATTTGAATTGGAAGTTTTGTGTTCATCAATAATCGTGCAACCGGAATTCCCAGTGCTGTGAGGTAAAGAACATCGAAGGTTGTAAACGGCACAATTCCCCAGATGAAAATATCGATCAATGCAGCGACAACAATTATTTCAAGTGCCCTTCTGAAAAAATACGCCGTGTCGTGTTTTCTTGACCCGATCGCGACCATGAACCCTGCGAGGAAAACAAAAATAGGCGCCGCGAAAGAACCGAGAACGCGAATCCAATATGCGTGAGGAGCTGCAAGACTTTCTGCCGCCGAATTTGCCATGAGCATAGTGAAGATGGCTACTCCACGAAAAATGTCGATTCCCGGATAACGTTTCAGCGAATCGGTCGGAAGACTATCAAGTATCATGCTTACTAACTTATCCTGATTACGGCATTGTTATGAAATAATGTCCTAGCAAATATGCCACCAGCAATAGTCCGAAAGCTGTGTAGTCAATTCGTTTTCCAAGAGCCGCTTTCCCCCTTCGGAAAAAGGCATTCGAAATTACGTTGAAGACTATACTGACGAATATCAACGCAAACGTCATGTTGTGAATTTTGTCAACGATCGTGAACGAAGTGTGATCGGGAAGTGATGAATCCACAATGTATTTATTTCCAACCGCCGCGAACAAGGCACCGACAGCGAGACTTGTACGTGCACCGATTTCAGAACCATCGAGGAAGAAGACCGCTAGTGCGATGAGAAAGGCGACATATAATCCGAGAAACAATTTTAGAAATATTCGTTTGCTTCCACGCGTAATTTTTGTTTCGAATGACATTCTCGCGTAAGAGCTTTTACCTTCAAGGGTTGGATCACCATATGTTGTATTGTAGGTTTTCACGGAAGGAATAAGTTTGAACTCTGCAATATTCCATCCGTTAAGATCTACTGATTCATCAATTCTGGAATTTGCAGTATCAGCAATGTAAAACAACTCTGAAGTGTCTAAATCCGTTTCTTCGAGAATCACTTCGAGGTTTTGATCGTCGAGTGGAAATCGTGCAATCTCCCAGTTCTTCTTGATCATACCTCTGCACTTTTGCACCGACCAGAAATAATCTCCTTTTTTTTCTGTTGTTCCGTATTCGAATACAGTGTTTTCGGAATTAAAAATTTCCATCGTTCCCATTGGATCGATATCGGGATTTTTGTACACGTACCAAACCCAGAAATCAATCCCGAAATCATTTTCGGCAAATCCAAGAGAATAGATGGACGTAATATAGACGCCAACTTTCACAGTGTCTTTTACAATTGGTCCTTCTTCTTCGACAACCGCAGAATCAGCAGCTGCTAATGAATCCTGCCCCATCGAGGGAAACGACATTCCGACAAATAACGCCAGGAACAATGATCGTAAAATATTCCGCATAGTTTTTTCGATTAAATTTTCACAAGTATTTCCGCTGCCTTTTCAAGCGTTTCGTTTTTCTTAGCGAAACAGAAACGCAGCATATTATCGTAAACCGGTTTGTGATAAAAAACAGAAATGGGAATTGCGGCTACGCCGTTTTCTTTTACCATTCGCGCTGCATAATCGGTATCTTTTTCATTCGCAATTTTATCGTATTGAAGCAACTGAAAATAAGTCCCGGGCGCCGGAACAAAAGTGAATCTCGATCCCCGAATCATTTTCACAAAAAGGTCCCGTTTCTCCTGATAGAACTGCCCTAGCTCCAGATAATGATTCTTGTCTTTTAGAAATTCTGCACAAGCAATTTGCATTGGAGTATTGCAGGAGAAAACCAGAAACTGATGCACTTTTCTGAATTCCGTCATCAATTGTTTTGGGGCAAGGCAATAGCCGAGTTTCCATCCTGTAGTATGAAACGTTTTTCCGAAAGAAGAAATGATAAAACTTCTTGAAGCAAGTCCTGGGAATTTTGAAACGCTTTCATGAATTAATCCGTCGAACAAAATATGCTCATACACCTCATCGGAAATAATCACGATGTCGGAATTCTTCGTGAGCTTCTCCAGCTGCTTCATGTCATCAGCACTCATCACCGCACCTGTTGGATTATGCGGAGTATTGATGATGATCATTTTCGTTCGGTGACTGATCACTTTTTTCACTTCATTCCAGTCGATGTTGTAGTGCGGAGCTTTCAAAGAAATGAAAACAGGTTTACCGCCGTTCAACTCGATCGCAGGAACGTAGCAATCATACGCAGGTTCAAAAATGATTACTTCATCATCTTCATGAATCATTGCAGAAATAGCAGTGTAAATAGCTTGAGTTGCTCCGGCTGTAACAGTGATTTCCGTTTCAGGATCGTACTTCGCGCCGTAAAGTGATTCCGTTTTCTCTGCAATCGCATCACGCAAAACTTGCAGACCAGGCATTGGCGCATATTGATTGTGTCCCGCTTTCATCGCTTGATGTACCAATTCAACGAGTTTAGGAGGACAATCGAAATCAGGAAACCCCTGCGAAAGATTAATTGCTTTATGCTCTGCGGCCATTTTCGACATTACTGTAAAAATGGTTGTTCCTACACGAGGTAACTTGGAGCTTATTGAACCATTAAAATCGGGCATAAAACAAAGCCTTGTTGATGTGTTTTTCCGGAGTGAAAGATAGAGTATTGGGTTGGAATCTGCCAATTAGACTGGAGACGAAAGACGACGTTGTTTGGTTCTCGACTGCGCTCGAACTGACAAACAACGTCTTCTCCCTACTCCCAACTATTTCTTACCTTCGCGGGACAATTTTTAACTACAAAAAAGTCATCATGATTATCTCTGAAAAACAAGTGGTATCGGTGAATTACCATCTAACTGTTCCGGGTGAAAACGGAGGAGCAGAAATCACTATCGAAAAAACTACTACCGAAGATCCATTTGTGTTTCTTTTCGGCTCCGGACAACTTCTTCCGGACTTTGAAAGTAATCTGCACGGGAAAAAGGCCGGAGACAAGTTCGATTTTCGTGTTACTGCAGCGAATGGTTACGGTGAATTTCAGATCGACCACATCGTGAATTTGCCCATCGAAAATTTTCTGGATCAGTCTGGGAAATTAGATACGGAAACAATTGCTCTCGGCAAAAATGTTCCAATGGTTGACAATGAAGGTCACCGCATGTGGGGAAAAGTCCTGGAGATCGGCCTTTCAAATATCAAAATGGATTTCAATCATCCTCTTGCCGGAAAAGAATTGCATCTCGAAGGAGAAGTAGTTGAAGTGCGTGAGGCCAGCAAGGAAGAGTTGGATCACGGACATGTGCACGGGCCGGGCGGGCATCATCATTAGAGCTCTTGTCAGCCTTCGACGGAGCCTGTCCTGACGAATGGAAGGGCTCAGTCTGACAAACAACCTTTCGAAGACGTCTTGTCAAACTGAGCGGAGCCGAAGTTGACACGTGCAATCGTCGATCGTAATTCTGCAATCGTAAATTCCGCATACGACTCCATCGTCGAACGATAGAGACTTTGGCAAAGAAAGAAAAGGGAGTTAGTTGTTCTCGTTGGTGATATTCAGGAAGTCTTTCCAGTCACCGAGATTAGCCATTACTTGTAGCTGACGATAGCGTTCGTGAAATTCTTTATCGTCGTGGATTTCATTCAATGTTTCAATTCTGTATCGATCAAAGTTGCGCAATGCACTTTGTTCATCGGCCGACAAACGCTCACCGTTGAATTCTCTGTCCCGTAAATCGTTGATACTTGGTGTACCGCCGATATCGGTTTTTGCAAAATACTTTTTAAGAATGTCTTCTCGAAGGGTCATAATTGAAACTCGTACAAATGTAACGTTCTCTGCTCAGCAGAAGTTACGCTTGAGTTACGTAATTTTCAACATCACAATGTTTGGAGCTTGGCTAAACTGCTGTTAGCCAGTAGTCAGCAACAACTTAGATTCCTCGTCCCGGGCTTGGTTGAATGAGAGAATCGGGTTTTATTACTTCCGGAACCTTCACTTTTTTCTCGAGCTCACCTAAACTATCCAGCATTCCGGCAGCTTTCGCATCGCCTGGCCGCAGAATTAATACTTTTTCCAGAAGCCTGCGCGTTTGCGGATAGAAATCAGGAGTTCCGATTATTCCATTCACCACAGCCATGTTGTAATCCGGATTCAGCGAATCGCTCAACCAGTTTCTTTGTACGCTATCGTTGTAATGTGCTGCACGAAATCCTTGCAAAAGATTTTGCTTCACTGCTTCGTCCGTAGCTTTTTGATACGCCTGATCAAACGCATTTTTCGCTTGAGCAAAATTCTGCGACATGAAACTGGCACCGGCAAAGTCGGCCCAGATTTTACTATCCGCAGGATATGCGCGTAAACCGTAATTGAAAAACTCTGCAGCTCCGGCGTAATCCTTCTTAACCGCTTTTTCATTGGCAATAGCAATCAACATTTGCGCGTAACCCTGGAGAATTGGGTTTGAAGGAAAAATGCCATAGACTTTTTCCCACGCAAGTGAAGCGTTGTTGTAATCTTTCTTGTTGTAATAACACAAGCCGAGATTCAACCAACCATTTGCATAGCGTGGATGTAATTCAACAGACTTCTGCAAATAACCAATAGCAAGATCAGCGTAGTAATTCACAGAATCCTGATTCGCGGTATCACCAGTGAGATATTTTATTCCGCGATCCATGTATCGGGCTCCCGCATTTCCGTTGCACAATGCACTCTGCGGATGCTTTTTCACATCAGCAAGGAATAATGTTTCATCATTTTTCCATTCGAGATTTCGCTCTAACGTAATCATGCAAGATGGAATTGCGAGGACGATGACAATTCCAAGCACAACAAATTTTCCTTTCTCTGCTTCCATTTTTTCGGCTAGCCACACAATTCCCCAAGCGAGAAGCATACAGAATCCAAGCGAAGAATGGTAAATCAAACGTTCACCCATTGTCGCGCCAATGTCGAAAAGTATATTGTTAATGAGCATGAAGAATGCCCAGAAGAAAAGTGCAGCGAAAGCCATTGGATGCCTGCGTTTCCACAACAGCCAAGTTCCCCAAGCCATTCCTAACATAGTAACCAGCGAGAGCCAGAAGAAAGGATCTTTGAACGTGGAGTATGGAAAATGCTGATAGGAATAATCCGCAGCAAGTGTTGCAGGAAAAATCAGCAACCAAACGTAATCATCGAGGCGATTTATTTTCGATGTGAGTTTCTCTACACCATTCGCATACATGTATGGATCATTCAGCGGATCCTGATTTTTCTTATCGACCACGTTACTGTGGAAGCCAACCGTTCCGGCGCGAATCATAAGATAGAGCACCATGATTCCACCAATTGGCAAAAGAAGATTTCCGAGATCTTTTAGTTTTCGCTTGTGGAAGATCATTAGTCCGATTGGAATCAACGCAATGAGAGTTACTGCGTATTCTTTCGAAAGCAATGCAAGCAGGAAGAACAGAAGTCCGAACCAGACGTCGCGCGCTTTTTTCGATATATCGTACCGAAAGAAATAATCCAAAGTCAAAACGATAAACAACAGCGAGAAAATTTCATCCCGACTTTTTACGTTTGCGATAACTTCTGTATGGATCGGATGAATAACAAAGAGAATCACAGTGAGAAAGGCCAGATCTGTATTCGTACGGAAAATGTGATTTCTCAGAAAACGCAACAGGATAATCATCGACAAAACAAACCAAAGCACCTGCATGATGTGGCGATGCGGAGCGATTGCGAGATTCGACTTCTTGATTGACAATTCGAGCGCATTTTTTTCTGCAATCAATCGCGATTGACTTCCTATATCTGAGATTCCACGCTTTTGCATTTCAAAAAGTGAATCGCGAACTTCTTCGAATCGTTCGCCCAGACATTCGCCGAACAATTGTTGTTCAATTGCAAAACTTACGATAGACAAAGGACGATAACGGCCACCGGAAAGCTGTTGCTCCACGCCCATTCCTTCATAAAAACTTTTATAGGCGTCGTTGCCCATGATCTCGCCGATTCCACCAAAACCTTTCTGCACGTATGTATTCTGACGCATCACGATATCGTCATCGAGTGCATACTCATTGTTTCTGGAATTGATGTAAAATCCAAATGCGAGAACTGCGATGACAACAGCCTGTAGCTTGAAATCGCGGAGCAGAAGAAAACCTTTCTCGCCCAACTCAGGGAGCTGAAAAATTTTTGTGCCCCCTTTTGACGCTTTTGTAGCTGGTTTAACGGGAACGATACGTTTTGCCATAGATACGCGAAGCTAAGAAAAGTTAGGAGTTGCCCGCACACGCCCCCTAACCCCCGAAGGGGGAACCACCAACGCGCGGTGGCGGTTCCCCCTTCGGGGGTTAGGGGGCGAGGGTCGCGAAAAGTCACTTGCCCTTCTGGCATGGTTTTTTCGGCTAAAGACCGCCCGCCGGAGCGTTTGTTGCCCACTTCGGTTAAATTTGCTGAGAATGAGCGTCGCTACACGGTTAAAGTCTTTGGTGAAATCGAGGTATAGTTATCTTCTGCTGGCGATCGTTTGTCTGATTCTCGGATATCTTTCTTCAATACGGGGTGGAACAGCAACCGGTCCCGGACTTTCCGGATTTATCACAGAATTGCATTCAAAGGAAAAAGGTCTTACAGCTCAGCTTGACACTTTCATTCAAGAAACGCAAGGGAAAAAATATCAAGAGATTTTTATTCAGCAAAGTCCAAAGCATCGCAATCTCTATCGTGATCAAGGAATAGTACTCCTCATTTATCAGGGCGACACGCTGAAATATTGGTCCGACAATTCAGCGGCAGTAGAAAATTACATGAAGGAAGTCAGTCTCGATTTACGCATGACACGATTGCGCAATGGCTGGTTTGAAACAATTCAGAAAACAGATAATACAGGCCGAACGTACATCGGACTTTTGCTCATTAAAAACGAATATCCTTACGAGAATCAGTATCTGGTCAATTCGTTTGCAGAAGGTTTCCGAATGCCTCCTGAAACAAAAATTGTTGTTGGTCAAC
>CAZBYM010000190.1:0-7900 GCA_964495745.1 uncultured Chryseobacterium sp.
TTTGGATGGCCCGGGAAGAAAAAAAATACAGACGACACTAGCGAGTAGTACTAACAGTTTCATTCAACATACATGATTGTCGTAACAGGTGCAGCAGGATTTATTGGTTCATGTCTCGTTGGTAGATTGAACAGCGAGGGCAGAGAAGATCTTATTCTTGTAGATGATTTCAATCGTACGGACAAAGCACCGAATCTCGAAGGAAAAAAATATTCGCGAAAAGTTGATCGTCATGATTTCGTTGAGTGGCTTTCTTCCAATGCACGCAATATCGAATTGGTATTTCACATTGGGGCGCGCACAGATACGACAGAGATGGACAAGTCGATATTTGACAAACTCAATCTTAATTTCTCTAAAGATCTTTGGTCGATTTGCGCCGACAAGAAAATTCAATTGATCTATGCTTCTTCTGCGGCTACTTATGGCCTGGGTGAAAATGGGTACGACGATGATCATTCTCTTATTGAGAAGTTGAAGCCGCTTAATCCGTATGGAGATTCGAAAAACGATTTTGACAAATGGGTGTTGAAGCAAAAATCGACGCCACCAAATTGGTATGGTCTGAAGTTTTTCAATGTGTACGGACCGAATGAATATCACAAAGGAAGAATGGCTTCAGTAATCATGCATGCGTTCAATCAGATCAATGCGAATGGCTCCATGAAACTTTTTCGTTCGCACAATCCGAAATTCAAAGACGGAGAACAATTGCGCGACTTTATTTACGTGAAAGATGTAGTGGAAGTGTGTATGTTTCTCGCCACTACTAAACCTGCTTCAGGAATTTATAATCTTGGAACTGGAATTGCACGATCATTTCTTGATCTCGCGACGAATACGTTCAAAGCGATGGGGAAGGAACCGGCGATCAACTTCGTAGATACTCCGCTTGATATTCGGAACAAGTATCAATATTTCACAGAAGCGAATATGTCGAAGTTAGTTGCTTCCGGATACACGAAACCGTTCAGTTCGCTTGAAGATGGAATTGAGGATTATGTGAAGAATTACCTGATTAACAAAGTTTATTATTGATTCAATATTTTCAATTTTCCATTTCCCAAATCTCTGGAAAATTGCAAATTGAAAATTGTGAATATCCAGTGTTACTTCTTCTTTTTCCCACCCTGCGTCTTCACTTCGTCCATTCGTTTTTTCTGAGCTTGTTCCAATCGTTGCAAAAATCCGGACGAGGCTTTCACGGGTTTCTTCTTATTGTCTTCGATCTTGGCATGAATCGCTTTCTCATCTACGAAACGACGCATCAACGCCATTTGTCCGAAAGTGATCATGTTCGACAGGAAATAGTAATAAGAAAGTGCGGAAGCATTTTCATTCAGGAACGACAAGAAGAAAACCGGCATCAAATAAATCAACCACTTCATCCCTGGAAGTTGTGGACCGGTGCTCATGGTTTGTTGGTTCATCCATGTGTACAGCAGTGTTGATATTGTCATCAACAAGGCCCACAATGACATGTGATCTCCGTATCCGGGAATGTGGAATCCGAAATCCCAAACAGAATCGTAAGTTGACAAATCGGGAGCCCACCAGAAACCACTTTGACGGAGTTCATAGATCGATGGGAAAAGTCGTAGCAAGGCAAACAGAATTGGAATCTGCAACAACAATGGAATACAACCTGCAGCGGGGTTAACGCCAGCCTTTTTGTAAAGAGCCATTGTTGCCTGTTGCTTTTTCATTGGATCATCATCCTTATGCTTCTCGGTAATTGCATCCATTTCCGGTTTGAGTACGCGCATCTTTGCGGAAGAGAGATACGATTTGTACGCAATCGGGAAGAGCATAATCTTCACAATGAACGTCAACAAAAGAATGACAAGTCCATAATTCCAACCAAAACTTCCGAGCCAATCAAATATTGGCATGAAAACATAACGGTTCAGTCCGCCAAAAATGCTCCAACCAAGATTGATTTCATCTTCCATCATCAAATCGTAAGATTCTAATTGGTGGAAGTCGTTAGGCCCGAAATAAAACTTGAGTCCGAATGATTCGTTGGCTGTACGATTGAATGGAATTGGAAGCAGAGCAGAAGCAGTCTTCACTGTGAATGGATCGCTCGCCAGACCCACTCCAAGTGTTGCTCCGTTTTCAAATTTCTTATCAGCAATGATGAAAGACGAGAAGTATTGTTGTTTGAATGACACCCATTTCAACGCACCAGTAACATCTTTAACTTCTGCTTCTGTTTCACTGAGATACTCCAGATTTTCATCTTCATTGAAACGATAATGAACAGTAGCAGTGATGCGTTCATTCTTGATGTTCTTTTCCTGAGTTGGCATCTTCTGTGTCCAAACGAGATCCAGAATTTTCGCATCAGATGCAAAAAGTTTATCGCAACCTACAAATGAAATAACACAACCGAGCATGTAATCATTTTCCTTCAGCGTGTACTTGTATTCAATGTAAGTTGTCGTGCTGCTATCGGCATATAATCTCCAGGCGATACTTGCAGGCGTCTTTGCTGTAGCAACCGTCGCTTCAACGGTAGATTTGAAATACAATGAATCTGTTTGGAATCTTCTGCGTTGTACATCGAAGAACTCAAGTCCAAATCGCGTTGAATCTGGCTTGAACAAAAGCAATGGTTTTCCGTCATGCGTCTTCACTCCTTTGAGTTCGACTTGACCTATCATTCCACCTAACGGATAAAGTTGAGCCTTGATTTTGCTATTCTCAATTACGATTGGATCATTGGTTCCGGTAGAAGCGCTATAGAAAAATCCTAAGCGAGCACGGTCCTGTTTTTCCTTGTACTGATCCAGATTAAAAGTGGTGTCTTTCGCAGCTACAGCAAGCAAACTATCTTCTTTTCTCTTCTGAATTGCAGCAAATTCCTGCTGACGAAGTAGCTCAATTTTGGCTAGAGAATCCTCTTCGCGTTGACGTACTGAAGCATCTTCTTTGTCACCGTTGCCCCAGGTCATCCAGAGCGTGAGAAGTAATGCAATTATTGCGAGTCCAAGTAGGGATTTACGATCCATTTATTTTTTATTCAGAATGCCTGCAAAGATACTATTCTGACTTGGGTTTGGATGCAAAAAAAGTCCCGGGCAGTGTCTCGATTTGATCACAAATGTGCCACTCTAATTAACAACCGATCCGCGAAAATCCAATGATCCGCCTTAGGCGGATATCGGTTTAACATGTTAGCTTCTTATGTTAAACGATCGCGCAATCGGAGCTCCTAAATAGGAACGCGGACCCTGTGCTGCGCATAGGGCGCGGATTGAGCAGATTTTCGCGGATGATCCGCAACGCGGATCAGAAATGGATCGTGACGGATTTCAATATGGCATGGCAGATTGGTGTCACTCATCAATCTGCGAAGATCCGCTTGATCTGAGTCCTGAGCCAGTCGAAGGGCGCGTTCCTATTTTTTGTTGCGTAGGGAAAATATTTGAAACTGATACATTACCAAGTCCCGACTTCGGGTATATGCCGGTCGGGACTTTTGATTAAATGTTATTGTTTACCAAATGGCAACCCGATCTTCCGGTTTGCGCCACATTTTATCGCCTTCTTTTACCTTGAACGCTTCGTAAAACTCTGTCATATTGGAGAGAGGCCCTTGTACACGGAAGCGGGCAGGTGAGTGAGGATTCGTTTTCACCATCATGACTAATGACTTAGGTCGTTGCGAATTACGCCATGCCTGAGCCCAGGAAATGAAAAAACGCTGGTTCGGTGTGAATCCATCAATCAGTGCCGGCGGAGGATTTTTTTGCTGTGCAAGTTGAAAAGCATAATACGCAATAGTAAGTCCGCCAAGATCTGCAATGTTTTCTCCTAAAGTCAATTCTCCGTTAACAGTAAGATTTAAAGAATCGATTACCACATACTGATTAAATTGTGTTGCAAGCATCGAAGTTTTCTTCTTAAAGTTTGCGTTATCTTCTTCAGTCCACCAATTCATCATGTTGCCGTCACCATCAAACATTGAACCTTGATCATCAAAACCGTGCGTCAATTCATGTCCGATTACTGCACCCATTGCTCCATAATTCACTGCATCATCTGCACTCGCATCAAAGAATGGAGGTTGCATAATTGCCGCAGGAAAAACAATTTCGTTGTACGATGGATTGTAGTACGCATTAATCGTAGCAGGCGTCATACCCCATTCAGTCTTGTCAACAGGTTTTCCAAACTTTTCGAGTAACCATTTTGCATCAAACTGATTTGAATTCAGGAAATTTCTGACATACGATTTTCTACTCACAACAAGACCTTTGTATTCTCTCCACTTGTCAGGGAAGGCCAATTTTCGCATGATCTTGTGAAGTTTTGCAACCGCTTGCTTCTTTGTTTCAGCACTCATCCAATCACGAGTCATGATGCGTTGTTCGTATGCCGCAATGAGATTATCAACCATTGTATTTACGCTGTTCTTCGCATCTTCACTAAAATTCTTTGCCACATAAAGTTGACCGAGTGCATCACCTAACGCACCTTCAGTTGACATCATGACTTGTTTCCAACGGGGCTGTTGTGCTGTCTGACCGGAAAGAACTGTGCCCCAGAAGCGGAAGTTTTCAGTTGTAACTTCTTTGTGCATTTTCCCTGCGATGAGGTGAACGAATTGCCAGCGAAAATAGGATTGCCATGCTTCTGAAGATTCACTTTTCAGCAAGTTATTGTACTGACGAAGAAAAGATGGATTGTCTACAATTACATCTGTAACTCCCGGTGCGCCAATTGAGCTTAAATATTTCGTCCAATCGAAAAGCGGAACTAAGGCTTGCAACTCTACAACTGTTCGCTTGTTATAAATTCTTTCCAGGTCGCGGGATTCAGTAGCTGAAAGTGAAGAATCTGCCAACTGCTTTTCAATGTTGAATGCCTGCTCTGCATGTTTTGTTGCATTGGCTTCATTTTCACCCATCAATTTGAAAAGGGTTGTGATGTGTTTCTTGTATTCATCACGGATGGTTTTCATGTCATCGCCGAGATAATATTCTTTTTCAGGTAGTCCCATTCCTGCTTGAAACACATATGGTGTATTGACTTCTGAATTCATCATGTCGGCCATCACGTAAAAACCAAATCCGCAATCGGCTTGATACATGTGCAGATACGAGGTGAGATCTGTGATTCCTTTTGCATCTTTCAGTCCGGAAATCATTTTCAGTTCAGCAGAAACAACAGTGAATTTATCCTTCTCAATAGAGTTTGTATCCATTCCGGAAGCGAAAAAATCTCCAATGAGTTGCTCGTTCGATCCAACTACGGCGTCTTTTTTTGTCGACATTTCTTCACAGATGGTTCGCAACGCTTTTTGTGATTTTTCCTGAAGCACATTGAAATTCCCCCAATTGGTTTCGGTTGCGGGAATTGGATTTTTACTAATCCAAGTGCTGTTCACATAGGAATAGAAATCGTCTTGCGCACGAAATTTGCTGTTAATATCCGCCGGATCGATTCCATTGCCGATGAAAGCTTGTTTCATCGAAATGCCTACAAACGCAAGAATTGTAAGGCCGATAATTACTTTGAGTTGTCTTTTCATGTTCTTTGTTATGGAGTTCGAAAATACTCAAATTCTCCTTCGAAAAGTCTGGTTTTTGGCGAACGGTTTTGGGGGCATTTGAACGGAGAAATCAGAACAACTCAGCCAGCATACATCGAATTCCGCCTCCACCATGTCGCTCAATTGTAGGAATTGAGATTATTATGGGTGTAGAGTGAGAACTTATTGTTTTTCGTTGAACATCGTCAAGTGATTCCCATGCTGTTGTTGAAATAGCAGCGCAAATTTGATTCCGATCGTTCGCCGCAAATAGGACATTACCTGCGAACGATTCCATCTGGCGCATTGAGATTTCCACAATCGATTTTCCAGTCTTTTGAAGAAATGAACGAATGCCTTCGCGATCAGATTCGTCTACGATAGTTTCAAAACAACAAACCGCTAGTTTATCTGACAAAGCCAGCATGACATTCGTATGATAGATTTCTATTCCATTCGTGTCTCGTGCTTCGAAAACTACTGGCAAATAGCCAATTCTTTCACAAACATCGAGCAATACATCGGTATTCGTTCTTGGTGAAAGACAGGCGAAAGCAACGTGCTGATCGTGATCCAAAACCATGCTTCCCGTTCCTTCAAGAAATTTGTTTTCTCTTTCAAATCCAGTTAAATCGTGAGTAGTTGAATAACCAAATTTATCGCGGATCTTATTTATGAATTCTGCTTTTCGTTCTGCTCTCCGATTCTTCGTTAGCATCGGATAAAGCACCAAAGTTGTTGGATGATGTGTGGAGAACCAATTGTTGGGGAATATAGAATCGGGAAGTGGTGAATTCATGTCGTCTTCAAAAACTTCCAAAGTGATTCCTGCATTTGCCAATTGTAGTACCGCACCTTCGAATTCATTCAAGGCTAACGCATGTACACTTTCTTCATGTTGATGTTGGAATGCGTTCGTTGCTGCGGTTTCCGGATTAAATCCGAAACAAGCAGGTTTGACCATGAATAAAGCACGTGCAGGCAATGACATGTGCAAAAATACTCACCTTAGTGATGTATTTTTGCTTTACGATGAAATCAATTTTCGCTCTGGCGATTGTCGCGTTATTCTTAAATTCTTCTTGCTCGTCTAGTGAACCAAGACAGAGTCCGGTTATTGTCACAGAATTGAAGTTGGATAGCCAACCGAATTCAAGAGAGTTTGAATCATTGGAAAAGACACCGATTGAATTGAAACTGGAGCAACTTGGCCTCGTCGATATTATTGCTCTTGATAGTTCAATTCTCGTTGATCTTAGATATTCCAGCGATCGAAATTTCACTGGCAAAGACATGTATGGTGCGCTGAACAGATGCTATCTTCAAAAAGATGTTGCCGATAAGTTGGTTGCAGCGCAGATTGAGTTGAGAAAACAATTTCCTTATTATAGTTTATTGGTTTTTGACGGTGCCCGACCTGTTTCAATTCAACAATACATGTGGGACAGCGTTCAGCTTCCACCAGGAGATCGAGCGAAATATTTGTCGAATCCTGAAAACAGATCATTGCACAATTATGGAGCAGCTGTTGACTTAACAATTGTTGATGATAACGGACGCGAATTGGATATGGGAACTCCGTACGATTTCTTCGGAGAATTGGCACATCCTAGAAGTGAAAATGCCAATTACGCGGAAGGAAAACTTACGACAGAACAAATAATTAATCGCGAATTATTGAGAAGCGTAATGTCGAAAGCCGGATTTACTCGCATCGAAACGGAGTGGTGGCACTTCAATTCGTGCTCCAGAATAAGAGCGTCGGAAATTTATCCTGTGATAGAATAAGAAAACAGTTGATTAGAAAATATTGTATCGCTGCTTTTGAAAGCTGTTGAAGTTGCGATACTTTGATTTTTCATTTTCGAAATCCAATCTATAACCTAAGGTGATTTCATGACTTCCGCTATGTGCTTTTCTCAATTTGGAAATACCAATATCGTATGAGTAAATCACTTGCACAGATTTGAAAAAGACCCAGCCTGCTTGCAAAGCAACCGCATCTTTCAGTCGCCAGGCTGCGCCTACCATCAACTTCTTGCGAAAATGAACGCGCAGATTATAGTTGATCGTCATTGGTAAACCGTCAACATATTCACCCATAAGGTTGTTTTCCCAAACGTAATCAGGATGCCCATGAAAATTATATCCGAAGGTGAAGAAATAGTGCTGCTTGAATTTTACAACATTTCCAATTGCAGCCAGATCAACTTTGGCAGAAATAATATTCATTACTCCTAATCCTTCTAGTTCAGTACTGCTTGTTATTAAACTTCCTTCTTCATCTACTATTTTTACTGTTACAATTCCTGTTCCGTCTCCGTCTTCATCTATGCATGATGTTTTCTGGAAGCTAGCTAC
>CAZBYM010000191.1:0-7894 GCA_964495745.1 uncultured Chryseobacterium sp.
GGATTACTCGATGATCAGCATGGTGATACGACCAAATGCCATGTTTGGCAACATTCAGAATTTCTCCACGGAGAATATTGAATCCAAATCGAATGATGACATCCGGCTCGTATGATTTGACAGTCGCAACGTCATTGCTTGAGAAGTGTTGCGAATACTTTCCATGCAATTCCGGAACAACGTTTAGCACAGGAATATTTCCAAACACATTTCGGGTGGAAACAGAACTTGTTGCAGCAACATGGCCGGCTTTACGAAACCATCGATTCCAGAATAACCGTTTCCATTGGTAATTGATTACACGTTTTCCAAAAGTTGGTTGACTTGATTGTGCTGTTGCATCTTCAATGACCAAGACAATCTCAGCAAACGCCAATGCTTTCACCTGACGAATTGCTTCCGCCTGCCAGTTCTCCAATGAATCGGCACGACTCAGGACTACAATATTTATCTTTGACGTTTGACTCACTTTTGTAATGTGACTTGATCGTAAATAGTGTCCAGCTCTTTACCTACAGCTTCGAGACTGTATTTCTCCGATGCAATTATTGAAATTCTTCTGCGTAGAGAAGCAATGTCATTCGATACTTCGAGATTTTTTCGGAACGAATCAATTGCATCTACTAATCCTCGAACGTCACCAGGTGTTACAACGATATCTAATAAATTCGTGAGCATTTCCTTGATTGAACCGGTTTCAGTTGCAATGACCGGCATTCCGCAACATTGCGCCTCAATTATTGTTGCCGGCATTCCCTCGAAATGGCTGAACATAATCAGCGCATCGTGCGTATTCATTGCAAAAGCAATTTCTTTCGCGCTGCGCAAACCTTCGAAAGTCACATACGATTGAATTCCAAGTTTCGCGCAATAGGCTTCGTGCTTCTCTCTTTCCGGACCATCTCCAATAATTGTTAGGTGAAGTGGGAAAAGATTTGACGCTTGCGCTATTGCTTCCAGCATTCCTGAAATATTTTTTTCCCGATCAACAAGCATGGAAACGTGAAGTAGCCGAAACTCATCATTCGGTCGAACATTTTCTTCAGAATAATTGAAAACGTCAACATCCGCTGCATTTGGTAAAATTCTAAAATCAGAATCGAGTCCATGACTTCCCATTGCACGATGCATCTTCTCAGAAACCACTGTTACCACTTTTGCAATGCCGAAAAGTTTCTTCGTATATCGTTTCAAAAAATATCCACGGTAGTTTCCGTCTTCAGGTAAATATCCTGACCAATGTTCAGAAATTACGATTGGTATATTCAATTCGCTTGCGATTGGGAGTACAGCTAATGCGGCTGGCCAAGCTACGTGCACATGTAGTATATCTGGTTTTCCATTCTTCGAAATGGCATGATCAATTGCAGTTCGTATTGCTCGGCGATACGCTTTCACTTTGCGGACAGTTGTCGTTATTTTATCACCAACTTTTACTTTGGGGTAAAGTAGAATGAATTCCGACAAATTGTCTTGATGCTGCTCATTCATTTCGTTTTCACCTTCTTGAGAAAATGCTGCAACAACACTTACTTTGTTGCGAAGTGCTGCAGCATGGGCATGACGTTCAATGAAGCTTCCCAGTATCGGGTTGTTCCGATTTGGATACCAGCTGGCGACAAATAGAATGTGACGTTGTTGCTTATTCACGATTTATGTACTCTGGAGGCGTAAATTTCAACCATTGCGTCAAACCCATTTTCCACAACCGGATTCATAAACGGCGCGCTACCCAGGTTATTGTTCAAACGATAACGGAATCCGGCTGTTTGGAGGATATTTAGTAGTTCGCTAAGTGTTTGCGGCGAATTTTCATCACTATGCCATTCAACGAAAATAGAGTCTACTTTAGTCAATTGATCTGCGCAATCGCGAAGTACATCGGTTTCGCAACCTTCAACGTCCATGATGAGTAAATCAATGTGATGCTCGGCAGCAAGAATGTCGCGTAATCGAACAGATTTTACTTCCAAAGTTCCGGCACCAATTTTCCCACCTAGTTTTCCATCCGGAGTAAATTTCACGGTGCCATTCTGAGTATGAATCGCACAATTCACTGCTTCGGCTTTCGATTCATTCCGTTCGATATTACTCTTCAAAACTGAGTACAACACAGGGTCGGCTTCGTACGCTTTGATTCGTGCATCAGGATACATTTGTTCGAGATGCAAGATTTCAAGTCCAATGTTGGCCCCACAACAAATAATTACCGGCGAATTATTTTTAGAGACAAAATCAAATGAACGACGTTGAATAATTTCTTCGTACTGATGGAGCAGGGAAGGACCTTCATTGCCTTCAATTACATATCCATCCAGCCAGATCGTTACAGGTTTTCCTTTCTGATTTCTACAGGACTGTTGTACGCGCAAATATGCACGATAATCCGGATCTTTCCAGTAGTAATAAAGTGGTTTTAGTATCTGCCTGAGGATTCCCACGCTATTCCAGTTTTTTCGTTCGCAAAAGGAGTGAATTACCAATGACAATCACATCTGAGAACGCCATAGAAAGTGCCGCAACCATTGGCGATAGAAATCCGCATGCGGCTAACGGAATCGCCAAAACATTGTAAAAGAAAGCCCAGAAAAGATTTTGCTTAATAGTGCGCATGCTTTGTGTACCTATGAGCAAGGCCGTTTTGATGTGAATCAAACTGGTCGCTCCCGGAACAATAATTTGGGCAGAATGAAGCGCAGCCTTTGACGCATCTGATAGTGAAATTCCGATAGTTGCTTTTGCGAGAGACGGAGCATCATTAATTCCATCTCCAACCATCACAGTTGTGATCTTGGAAGTAAGTTCTTCGATCCGTTTTAGTTTTTCATCCGGCAACTGTTGCCCATATACTTCTGTGATTCCAAGTTTAGATGCAACATCATCACACTTGCTTTGACGATCTCCACTCAGAAGGATCGTCCTGATTTTTTTCGATTTCAGGTAATCAATTACTTCCTGCACTCCAGGTTTAATTTCGTCCTGTAAATTTGCCGTGGCAACCAACACTTTATTACGCAGAATGTACAGATCGTGATTGGCGAATTGATCTGTAGAAATTCTCCATGATCCGATACTCCACAAATTCCCTGCAGCATCTTTTCCGGAAATACCAACACCTTTCTCTTCCTGTACATCGTGCATTTCAACGTTGCCTGAGCCAGACAAAAGTTGCGCAATTGAAACGGCCAGCGGATGAGACGAATGTTTTTCCAGAGAATAGGTTACACTTTTTATTTCAGCTGCTTCGATTTCATTGACGAATGAGAATTCAATGGCCTTAAACAAACCTGTAGTCAGAGTTCCTGTCTTGTCGAAAACAACAGCGCCAATTCCATTTAATTGCTCCAGAACTTTTCCGCTACGGATGAGAATTCCTGTTTTTGCGGCGCGACCGATTCCAACCATGACCGCTGTTGGAGTAGCGAGTCCCATAGCACAAGGACACGAGATGACCAGCACTGCAATAGCATTCATAACTGAATCGCGAACTGTAAACTCGAGAAGGAAATACTCAATGAGAAAAGTTCCAAGAGAAATCACAAGAACAATGGGAACAAACCACGCGCTTATCTTATCCGCTAGTTTTTGAACAGGAGGTTTTTCACGTTGAGCGGCTTTGACCATCTCAATAATTCGTGCCAATGTGCTTTGTTGTCCGGTCTGTGTCACAGTAATTCGAATTGGCCCGTCAAGAACCACTGATCCTCCTGTTATTTCAGTCCCGACAATTTTTCCAACCGGCGAACTTTCTCCGCTGATCATTGATTCGTTTACAGTTCCGCTTCCGGTTTGTACGATTCCGTCAGCAGGAAAACTTTCACCGGTATTCACTTGTACAATGTCGCCTGGATGTAATAAATCAGGAGAGATAAACTCCTCGCTTGTTGAATTGCCAATGATAACTATTCTCCTCGCTTTTTCCGGAAGCAGAGCTGCGAGATCGTCAATTGCAGAACTTGTTTTCTTAACTGATCGATGCTCAAGTAAATTACCTAGAAGGACGAGCGTAACAATGCTTGCTGTCGTTTCATAAAACATGAAGTCATGAACAAGATGCGTATTTGCATAAAGAAGAGATCCGGCTAAACTGTAACCAAAGGATGCGAGTGTCCCAATAAAAATTAGTACATCCATATTTGGAACTCCACTTCTCAAAGATCCGATAGCGCTTCTTCCAAAGTGCCAGAATCCAACGACAAAAACCGGAAGACAAATTGCAAATTGCATCCATGGATTGCTTGCGAAAGACAGAACTTCAGGAAGAACGTGCATCAATACAAGTGGAATCGTAAATACAAGACAAAACCAGAACTTGTGAGTGATAGTAATACCCGATGTTTTTTGTTTTTGACCTGGAAGTCCAACTACTTTGTAACCTAATTGTTCAATGTCACGAATCGCCTGAGCAATTTCACGTTGAGGCGCTAGGAATAAACTAGCTTCACCCGTTGTGAAATCAACATGAACATCGTGATCTCCGCTTTTGGTTAGCTTACGGGTGATTCCTAAGGCACAGTTGGCGCAATCCATGCCTTCGACCTTGAGTGTTATCCTTTGAGAATCAGTTGAGCCCATAATAAGGTATAAAGTTACGTTTTTTGATTGGGCTCTTATTTGCAGGAGTTTTCACAAGTTGTATCTTTGCACCCGCCTTCAGATGATGTTGGCAAATGGTGGTTGTAGCTCAGCTGGTTAGAGCATCGGTTTGTGGTACCGAGGGTCGTGGGTTCGAACCCCATCATCCACCCGAAGAGGTCTGCTGCGGCAGGCCTCTTTTATTTTGCCGAATTCCAAGGCATTTGTCTAATTTCAATTCGCATTTTTGATTCTATTTGTGATCCGGAAACTCAAAATTACCTGCCCCCTTGTGCTATTGATGATTGCCTTGGCGTGCCCGTCGTTTGGAGGTAGCCACCTTATTCCTGGTGGTTTTCGAAAAATTGTAGTTGCCGACGGATTGCCCAGTTCAGAAGTGTACGAAGCGTATCAAGACAGAATGGGCTATTTATGGCTCGCAACTGATGCTGGAGTATGCAGATACAACGGACTTTCATTCACAACTTTTACCACGCTGAATGGATTAACTGACAATACCGCTTTTCATATCACTGAAGATTCTAAAGGAAGAATCTGGGTGCAAACATTCAACGGTGCAATTTGTTATTTCGAGAATAACAGATTCTGGCCAATTGCTGCAAATGATTCGCTGATCAAGGTATTCAGCAGTGGTCAAAAAACACAGTACACCTTTTTCGTTGACAAGAATGATTGCATCGTTGTTGGTGGCTTGTACGTGGGAGGTTGTTACAGAATTAGTCCATCGGAGAATTATTCTACGCTTCATCCGATCGGATCTCCAATTCACCAAATCTGCGCCCGACAATTATGGACAGATTCATTGCATCAATTGTATGCCAGTGGCGAAAGTATGTACAATGATCATTCCATTGCGATGATTAACCACAATGGGCATGAGGTAAGTGTGCGTAGCGACTATTCCGTTGCATTTGGTGTGAATATGCGAACGTTGCTCACGACAACTAATCGCGTTATGTTTTCGCACAAGGAAGTTTTATACGTAGTAGAACCCGATGGCAATGTTTCTGAACATAAATTCAAAGAAACTATCATCGGCCTTGATGAAGATCCTTCAGGTGATATTTGGGTCAACTTGCTCATGGGTGGCACGTTTCGTTTTCCTGCAGGAAATCTGAACGCCACAGGAATTTGTTACTTACCTGGCTATTCAATCAGCAGTGTATGTCAGGATTCCGAGAAAGGATATTGGATTTCAAATGTTGGTAGTGGTTTATTTTATCTGGCCGGACTTGAGTTTGGTTACCTCACACAAAACGAAGGTTTACCACTATTTACAATAGCTTCACTATGTCCGTTGGGTAATGGTAAAGTATTTCTCGGTCAGGCGTTCAGTACGATTTCCATGGTAAGAACACAGCCGTCTTTCAATTCACAACTAATTTCCGGTTCAATCGGATTGGTGCGCGAAATTTCTACTGAAGTTGCAACAATGTTTCAAGGTAAACTGTTTTGCAATACGGACAAGTCTTATCTGGTCGACACAACAATGAGAACGCTCAGTTCTCCTGAACCGGCACGACACTTAAAGGGTTACACAATACACCCCGGTGGAGACACATTGTTCGGATATTCTCATTCTGCTTTTGTCTGGATCGACAAAGACTTTAAGCAAGTGAAAACGAGTCTTGCGCCTGTAAGAATCACGGCCGCTTGCTACATTGAGAATGTTTTGTGGCTCGGAGGTCTGAACGGATTGTGGAAAATGAACGACACCACTCCTGAATACAAAGGAACAATGGCCAAAGGTCTTGATACACGAATTGACGACATGGTTGGTGATGTTCAGGGGCGGTTATGGATTGCGACCCGCGGAAATGGAGTTTTTGTTGTTGATCACGATACTGTTCATCACTTTGACAGAAACGCAGGATTGAGTAGCAATACGTGTCGTGGAATTTCACTAGACGAGAAAGGTAATATCTGGGTGGCGACCAATAAAGGTATTTCTGTAATCTCAGATTATAATCGCTTTAAAGGAACTGCATCAATAGAAAAATACAATACCACTGATGGTTTACTTTCTGACGAAGTGAATTTTGTTGAGATCAAGGATGGCATAGTTTGGCTTGCGGGTCCGGATGGACTCTGTTGGGTGCCAACGAACAAACTTCTGGTTAACATGACTCCGCCACCAGTGTATATCATTTCTGTGATTTGCGGTTCCGATACTTTTAGTGCAATTGATTCTGTAGTTGTCAATCATAACGATAACCGAGTGCGGATTTTATGTGAAGGAATCAGCTTAAGAAATTCAAGCAAGATTTCGTACAAGTACAAGCTTTCAGAATCAAACGAGGATTGGATGAATACACAAAGCAGAGAAATCACCTTCAATAATCTTGAGCCGGGCGATTACACTTTGGTCATTTATGCTTTGAATGCGAATGGAATTGCGAGCAGAGAACCGGCAATGTTGCAAATGCACGTTACGCGTCCATTCACCAAGACGTTTTGGTTTTATGCGTTGATTGTCGCAGCGTTTTTTCTACTTGTCGTTTTGTCGGTACGCATGCGTTTGAATGTCGTGAAACAAAAAGCGGCAAGAAGAAGTTCTGAAGAACGACGAATGGCTGAGTTGCGATTATCTGCGCTGCGAGCTCAAATGAATCCCCATTTCATTTTCAACGCCATAAATTCCATTCAACATTACGTTCTCAATAACGATAGCGAGAAAGCATATAGTTATCTCGCTAAGTTTTCGAAACTGATTCGTCTTGTACTTGATCAATCACAATCGAACACAATTACGCTCAAACAGGAACTCGAACTTCTTGGTTTATACGTCGAGCTTGAACAGCTGCGATTCGAACATCCAATTTCGATTGAGTGGTTCGTTGCACCTGAGATTGATCAGTCAGGCGTGCGTTTGCCAGGCATGTTGATTCAACCGTACATTGAGAATTCAATTTGGCATGGACTGCTTCCATTGAAAGAACGTGAAGGCGTCCTTAAGATTCACATTACAGAATCTGTGGATAATCTCATTGTCGTTGTAGAAGATAATGGAATTGGTCGCGCAGCGGCGCAAAAAGTTCAGAGTGAAAGTTCGCGACGTTCGTATGGAATGTTGATTACCAATGAACGGTTGAAATTGCTGGATAAATCGGAATTCAATTCGCACCGAATCACTGTTATTGATCTGCATGACGTGAATGGAAATCCAATCGGTACGAGAGTTGAAATATTGTTAAGCTTGAGTAACTTGCACGACTAACTATGATAAGCGCAGTAATTATTGATGACGAGCCGAAAAGTCGGGATGTATTAAAAACACTTCTTACACGTTTTTGCGCTG
>CAZBYM010000192.1:0-7861 GCA_964495745.1 uncultured Chryseobacterium sp.
AGTTTGGCCAACAAGATTTCGGTGTTTCGAATCTTGTTGGTGCCGTGTTTGGTGCAGTAGGAACAGCCGGGCAACGTTGCACTTCAACTCGTCGTTTAATTGTTCACGAAAGTGTTTATGACAAAACTATTTCTGTTTTGAAGAATGCTTACGGACAATTGACAATAGGAAATCCTTTGGATTCAAAGAATCACGTTGGGCCGCTCATTGACAAAAAAGCGGTTGAAGATTATCTCAACGCAATTGAGCGCGCGAAGAAAGAAGGTGGAAAAGTAGCGGTAGAAGGTGGCGTACTAACAGGAGAAGGATACGAAAGTGGATGTTATGTGAAGCCGTGCATCATTGAAGCAAAGAATGATTATCACATCGTGCAGGAAGAAACGTTTGCGCCAATTCTGTACGTGATGAAATACAAAACGATTGATGAAGCTATTGCAATTCAGAATGGAGTTCCACAAGGCTTATCATCTGCGATCTTTACAAACAGCATGCGCGAGATGGAACAATTCCTTTCTCATGAAGGATCAGATTGCGGAATCGCGAATGTAAACATCGGAACTTCGGGGGCTGAAATCGGCGGCGCATTCGGTGGAGAAAAAGAAACGGGTGGTGGGCGTGAGTCAGGATCTGATGCATGGAAAGTATATATGCGCAGACAGACGAACACGATTAACTATTCTACGAGCCTGCCGTTAGCGCAAGGGATAAAATTCGATCTATAAATTTCTTTACCACTTAGCCACTTAGCACACCTAGGTTTCACATAAGTTTATTGTTTATATATTTGTAATTATTTGTTTAATTATTATATATAATCAATTTATTATGACAAAAAGAGACGTTAATGAGATCGCGTATCAAGTGATCGGAGCAGCTATTGAGGTGCACAAATATTTGGGACCAGGATTGATGGAGAGTACTTACCAGAAATGCATGGAACAGGAGCTGAGATTGCGAAAGTTAAATTTTGAGGCAGAGAAAACAACCGAGTTGATTTACAAAGGCATAAAACTGTCTGCTGATTTACGGTGTGATTTGATTGTTGAGAAATCAGTGGTTGTGGAACTGAAAGCTGTTGAAGGTTTTGCTCCTGTTCATGAAGCACAAGTTCTGACTTACATGAAACTGCTAAGTGTTCCTAAAGGGTTATTGATTAATTTTAATTGCGGAAATATTTTCAATCATGGACAGAAAGCTTTCGTGAACAATATTTTCTCTGGATTGTCTGACTAAGTGTAACCTAAGTGTGCTAAGTGCCTAAGTGGTTAAAATATGAAACACATTTTGTTGCTGATTTGTTGCGTTGTTCTTTTCAATACCAATGGCCATGGGGGTAATTCTGCATTTCCCCGCGGTGGGCAATGGCGTGGTACACTTCAGCTGAATGACACCACCGAACTTCCATTCACATTCACTATCGATTGGAGACCTACAGAAGTGGCCATCATCTGGAGTTTGACTGTGGTGAACGGCAAAGAGAAAATTGAGGTTAGAGATTTTAAATTCGATGCTGATTCCGTGTGGTGGACAATGCCCGTGTTCAACACAAAATTCCGCTGTAAGCGCGAAAGCGACACAACTTTTTCAGGTGAATGGAACAACACAGCCGCAGGTAAACCGTATGTGTTGAAGTTTCGCGCGGTATATGGTGAGCCGAGATTTACTCGTGGCGATGTATGTGAAAGCGCGTACAACTTCGAAGGGAAATGGGAATCCACTTTTTCTCCCGGGCGGAAGGGAGAAAGCAAGGCAATCGGGCTGTTCGAATATGCTGGCGAGGGAAAATATACCGGAACATTCGCGACCGAGTTTGGCGACTACCGTTTTCTCGAAGGAGGATATACTGATTGCGATGAAATCATGCTTTCAGTTTTCGACGGACAATTTGCGATGCTTTTTACAGCGAAAATGACGCATGATTCAATCCGGGGTGAATACTGGTCGGGAAAGTATTATCACGAAACGTGGAAGGCGAAACGCAACGACAAATTTGAACTACGCGATCCTGAAATGTTAACATGGGCAAAAGATTCCACCGATGTTGATTTCACATTCAATGATCTCAACGGAAAACCGGTTTCACTCTCCGATTACAGAGGAAAGGTTGTTATCATTCAGATCATGGGAACATGGTGTCCGAATTGTTTAGATGAAACTGCGTGGATGCAAGAGACATATCAGAAGTATCACTCACAAGGATTGGAAATCATCGGCCTTGCGTATGAACGAAAAGGCGATACGGCGACGCAAAATGCTGCAATCAGAAGAATACGCGATCGCTATGGCGTAACCTACACATTGCTCAACACCGGGAAGAGCGGCAAAGATTCTGCATCAGCGAGCTTGCCATTTATCAACGGAATTTTCTGTTTCCCGACGAGTATCTACATTGACAGGAACGGAAATGTTAGGCGAATTCACAGCGGTTATAATGGACCTGCGACAGGTGTGTATTATCAACGCGACAGTGAAGAAGCATTGCGTTTCATTCAACAGCTTCTTGCGGAAAAGCCTAAACGATAATCGCGGTTATGAATAAATGCTTTCCCACCACACGCCCCCAATCCCCCGGAAAAGGGGGAACCGCCATCGTGCTTTGGAATTGTATGCACACAATGTCATTTCTGTAACGATGAACAGATATTTCCTGCGGCTCGCTTATAATGGCACTAACTTCTCCGGCTGGCAGTTTCAACCGAATGCAATCACTATACAGGAAGAATTAGAGAAAGCGATTTCTGCTCTGCTCCATGAAAAAACAATTGTGTACGGTTGCGGACGAACAGATGCAGGGGTACACGCTTCAAAGTATTATGCGCACATCAACGCAACGCGAGACGATTTGCACACAGATGAAAAAGTTTTGTTTCGTCTGAATAAATCGATTCCTCATGGCGTAGTGATCCATGAAATCCGTTTAATGCCCGAAAATGCACATGCGCGGTTTTCCGCTTTTTCCAGAAGCTACGAGTATTACATCACAAGAAAGAAAAAAGCTTTCGGTTATGATCTTGCATGGGAATTCAATGAACCACTAGACTTGGAGCGCATGAATGAGGCTGCGAAAATTATTCTCCAGCATGATGATTTTCTCGCATTCAGTAAAACCGGAGGAACAGGAACTTCAATCTGTAAACTCACGCATGCACAATGGAGTGAAACCGAAGATGGTTTTGTGTTCAAGATATCTTCCAATCGATTTCTTCGCAATATGGTGCGTACGATTGTTGGACAGATGGTCGAAGTGGGCGATGGCAAAATTCCTGCAGTGCGTGTGAATGAAATTCTACTTTCCAAACAACAGCCTATAACAAGGTTCAGCGTTCCTGCGAATGGACTTTTCCTCAGTGAAGTTCTTTATCCGAAAGAATTTCAACTTGATTAGTGAGGATTCCGGCAGTGTCTCAGTTTGATCATAAATGTTCCACTCTAATTAATAACCGAACTGCGAAAATCCAAAGATCCGCCGCAGGCGGATATCAGTTTAAGGTTTTAGATCCTTATGCTAATTGATGGAGCAATCGTAGCACTTAAATAGGAACGCGGATCCTGTGCTGCGCATAGTGCGCGGATTGAGCGGATTTTCGCGGATGATCCGCCATGCGGATCAAAAATGGATCGTGACGGATTTCAATCTGCTATGGCAGATTGGTGTCACTAAACAATCCGCGAAAATCCGATTGATCCGCGCAATCCTTGCCCTGAGCCTGTCGAAGGACGCGTTCCTATTTTTTGTTGCGCAGAAAAAATATTTGACACTGATACACTACCAGGATTCCCGAATTCTGCTCGATTTTTGCGGTTTTGCCAATGAAAACATGATGCGGATCATTGTTTAATTGCTATCTTGGCTACTGCAAAAAATCAACCATGAAAAAAGCCCTACTGATTGCCGTTGCTTCGCTAAGCACCCTCGTCGTTTCATCACAATGCACTACGACAAATGCAACAACATGTCAATGCGATTCTGCAGCACAAACAAATTGTACGTTATTGCCTGACATGACTATTTCCTGGCAAGCAATTACAGGAGCCGGAAATATCGAGTATTCGCAATCGAGCACTGACCAAACATATTCACAAGGGCCAAATGCCGGTCGCTTGCGTGTCAGAGGTTCGACGCCAAATATTGGCTTAGGCCCGTTGACAGTTCGTGGTGTCGACTCGTTGGGTTATCGTTGGTTCGTTTGCGGAACAGATACATTCAGCATTTTCGATCCAACTTCAAGTCAGACCTTCACTTGTCCGAATGGTGATCCAAATCCACACCAATTGATTTTTCAACGCGTGTTTCAGAAAGCCGGCAACACGATGAATTATTACATGCGCCCTTCTGGAACGATGACATATCATCCTTCGCACGGGCATAATCACGTTGACGAATGGGGTGTATTCACATTGCGTATTGATAATGGTGATCCGAATCCGCTCAACTGGCCGATTGTTGGTTCAGGACAAAAAATGGGATTCTGTTTGATGGATTATGGTCAGTGTGGCGCTTCAGGATATGTTGGTCATTGCCGTGATGACAATACCGTTTACATGCAGGGCGACACACTCATTAATTCTGATTTCCCGAATTTCAATTTAGGTGGAGGAAATTATGGATGCTCGCAATTTGAACAAGGAATTTCTTCCGGATGGACAGATGTTTACGGTGTGCATTTAGATGGAATGTGGATCAATATTCCTCCGGGAACATGTAATGGAAATTATTACATCGTAGTAGAAATTGATCAGAATGGACATTTTCTTGAGTCTAACGAAGGAAATAACTATACAGCTGTTCCAATTACGCTAACGCAGCAGGCAACTTCCAATCCTATTATTGAAGTTACGGCTAACCGCAATCCTGTAATCTGCGACTATGAATCAATTCTGCTGACGGCTACTGCAGGTACTTCGTTCTTATGGAGCAACGGGGACACAACTCAGTCGATCTCTGTTTCGACTCCTGGAAATTATTCGTGTACAGTGACTACGTTCTGCGGAACCGGAACAGCATCTTTTGATGTGTTTTCTACTTCATCATCAGTGCCGGTCGCAATGGGCGATACTACTTGTGTAAATACTTCGGCTACATTAAGTGCAACAGGAACAGGAACTGTCCGCTGGAGAGACGGGCTCGGAAATGTTGTTGGAACCGGAAATACATTCCTTACTCCAGCACTTGGTGCAACAACTACATTCTATGCAGAGAATTTGCAATCACACAACGACACCACTAATGCACTGCCGAACAACTCTAACTTTGGTTCGGGTGGATTCAGTACTTCTTTGCAGTATGAAATCTTTTCAGTGTATTCGCAAATGACACTCATTTCAGTTGCCGTTGAAGCCAACACCGCAGGAAACAGAACAATTCAATTGCAAGATTCTACAGGCGCAGTACTTCAAACGACTACAGTAAATCTTCCTGCAGGAGAAAGCCGCGTTACTTTGAATTGGTCAATTGCTCCTGGAAATAATTACAGACTTGCGGGAACGGTTACAACCGATATGTATCGCAACAATGGTGGTGTGAGTTACCCGTACACATTGCCTGGTGTTTTGAGTATCACAAATTCTTCGAACGGTTCAGCAAGTTATTATTTCTTCTATGACTGGGAAGTTGCGACAACGAATGAGACTTGTGCAAGCTCACAAGTTCCGGTTATTGCAACAGTTGATCCATGTCTTGGCGTTGCGGAAAATGCAGGATTCAAATCTTCGATCAATCTTATGCCGAATCCAAACGACGGAACATTTGTTCTGCAATTCAATGCATTCAGCAAAGGAGATGTGACAATTGTCGTTACCGATGTAACAGGTCGTGTTGTGTACACAGAGTTGATGCAAGATGCCAACGGTCAGATTAACCACAGCATGGATCTTACGGAACTTGCTAAGGGCGCATATTTTGTAAATGTCGGTTACGAAGGAAATACTTACTCCAACAGAATGATGATTCGCTAATTCGATGCGAAAACATTTCCTGAAATTATTTCTGATTCTCCCGTTGCTCATTTGCGGCGGGAGAATTTCTTTGTCGGCACAACTGACATGGACGATTTATGATACGGGCAACAGTGCGATCCCAGACAATAATGTTCGTTGTCTTGCCATTGATCAATCGAAACGGAAATGGGTTGGAACCGATGGCGCCGGACTCGCAGTTTTTAATGATACGACCTGGGTCACGTATACAAGTTCGAATTCCGGATTGCCGGATAACACAGTAACAACATTGTTCATCGACTCTGCGAATCGTGTTTGGATTGGAACATTACTTGGAGGCGTAACAGTTTTTGATGGAGTAAACTGGCAATCGTGGAATACAACTAACTCTGGCTTGCCCAATGATTATGTGCGGAGCATCACAATCGATTCACTCGGATTCATGTGGCTAGGAACAAGTTCCGGGCTTGCAAAATTTGATGGTGATACAACATGGCAAGTGTGGAACGATATGAACTCTGCGCTGTTATCGAATAATATTACGTCTATTGTAGTTGGCCCTGACAACACAAAATACTTTTCTACAATCAATGGAGGAATGTGCGATTTCGATGACACAACATTTACTATTTATACTATTCTTGGAAATGGAATTGCAGATAACAGCGCGTTCTGTGTTGCGCTCGACACATTTCAAACCCGATGGTATGCTTCACCAGCAGCAGGATTGATGTTGCATTATGAGTTCAATTGGTGGAACTACTACAACACACTTGGCTCAGGAGTTGGCTCTGATGCTTTAACATGGGTAATGATTGATTCTCAACAAACAGTTTATGTTACTTCTATGAATCGCGGAGTGACAAGATTTCAGCAACCGGCAACTTGGACAATTTGGGATACCATGAGTTCGCCAATGCCTGATACGTATGGTCAATGTGTGACGAAGGAGAATAATCACATCGTTTGGGTTGGTACCAAGGAAGGCGGTCTAGTTCGGATTGATGAAAATCCAGTGGGGATAAATTCTATTTCATCAGACAACGAAAATACCGTATCGTGTTATCCAAATCCTGCCAGAGCGGGTGGAATAATTTCTTTCAATACATTGGTGAACGAAGGAACCTACTATGAGTTGTGCGACATCAATGGGCGCGTAGTATGTGCTTCAGTGGTTGCTGCGAACACGATTCAACTTCCTCTTGAAATAGCAACAGGTGTTTATGTTTTGCGTTTACACGTAAGTGAATCAGAACAGCGTACAGTCAAACTTTTGATCAGGTAACTGAGCTTACGCTACAGAAATCCGTTCTTCACGAACTACTGCGCGTGGTTGCGGAAGAAAAATATTGAACTTAGTTCCTTTGCCGGGCTCGCTGGTAAACTGAATATATCCGTTCAACTTTTCTACAGCTTTCTTTACCAAATATAAACCGAGTCCGGAGCCTTTCGATGTTTCCGTTCCGCGGAAATACATTTCAAAGATTTTTCCGTGCAGACTTTCTTCAACACCTACACCGTTATCTTCTACAGTCACTTGAATGATATTATCTTTTCGTCCGATTTTAATTTGCAACCAAGGATCAATTCTACTGAAGTTCTGATATTTCAACGCGTTCTCAATCAGGTTCTGGAATATGGTTTTCAGAATAAATCCATTCGAGTAAAAGGATGAATTAGAATTATCTGTCACGGAAATCTTCAGACGATCAAACCCCTCGTAGTATTTGAGGCTCTCTACCACATCCTGAACAACAGACTTGCAGCAAACCATTTCACCAGTCTTGTTCATGTCCTGAATTCTCATCGCTTTGAGAAATTCATTTCTGATTTGATCGAGTTTCCGTGTTTGATCTTCGATCATATTGATATAATACCATTAGCCAATATATAATAGTCTAAAATATGCCCGAGAAATATTCAA
>CAZBYM010000193.1:0-6925 GCA_964495745.1 uncultured Chryseobacterium sp.
GCAAAATTTGAACGAAAGAAATTACCGTCGAGGTCGATCCATTTTCTATTCTACTGATCGTAACCCGATCCAAGCCCGCTCTGTTCGCAAGTACCTCCTGAGTCATATTTTTATTCAAGCGCATCCTTTTTATGGATTGCCCTAACAATTGAACAATGCTGAGGTTGGTTAGATTTATGTTTATCATGATGTGTATATGCTACATTAAATGCCAAATATAGACATATTGTAACTTATATACAACACTTAAAATATAACTGTGCCAGCGCCATTTCGAGAAATTCAAGAGGATTTCTTGCAATTCCTGCCAGCAAAGCCCAAGTTGAGTCCTTGATCTTTCAGCTTCCTAATCATTCCCATGATTTTAGTTAAATCAGTTTGAAAGGGGTTCGACAACAAGTCGCTCGCCTCCACCTTCAATTGAAAGAGCCACGCGAGAGCGTGGTTTTTTGTTATGGTAACGGACCATCCTGATTTATCCGTTTACAAACGACTAAACGCGACAAATTCCGTAAGTTTATAGGATTGTCAGATTAGTACAGTTCCGTGGCTCACAACGAAACCCAAACCCGCAAACAAATCATCGATCACCACTTGCGAAATGCAGGATGGAATCTCTCTGATCCTACGCAGGTGATTCTCGAGTATGATATCATCGTTGATGAACTGAAAGTAGCTGAAGGTGCCACACCATACGCCGGGCATCAATACAGCGATTATGTGCTGATGGGTCGCGATGGAAAACCGCTCGCGGTGATTGAAGCGAAGAAAACCAGCGTAGATGCGGCTATCGGACGGGAACAATCGAAACAGTATTGCGAGAACATAGTCAAGCAACACAAAGGCGAGCTTCCGTTCTGCTTCTATACCAACGGACACGAAATCTATTTCTGGGACCTCGGACTCTATCCGCCACGTAAGGTTTACGGATTTCCTTCTCGGTCCGATCTCGAACGCATGCTGTACCTGCGCAAAGCGCGTAAACCGCTTGCAGGTGAACTGATCAATACGAACATTGCCGGACGCGATTTCCAGATACAGGCGATACGCGCGGTGATGGAAGCCATCGAGAAAAAGAAGCGCCGACTGTTGTTGGTCATGGCGACCGGTACAGGGAAAACCCGCACGTGCATTGCCATCGTGGATGCGCTCATGCGCGCAGGATGGGCTGAACGCGTGTTGTTCCTCGTAGACCGTGTTGCCTTACGCGATCAGGCGCTGGGTGCTTTCAAAGAGCATCTGCCGAATGAACCCACGTGGCCGAAAGAGGGTGAAAAGGAATTCAGCACCGACAGACGCGTGTACGTTTCAACGTATCCAACAATGCTCAATGTAGTGCGCGATGAGAAAAATCCTTTGTCGCCGCATTTCTTCGATCTGATTGTGACCGACGAAAGTCACCGTTCGATCTACAATACGTACCGCGAAGTACTCGATTACTTCAACACGGTTACACTGGGATTGACAGCCACTCCTACTGATGCTATTGATCACAATACATTCGGGCTTTTCGACTGCGAAGATGGCGTTCCTACGTTCGCCTATTCGTACGATGAAGCGGTGAATCATATTCCGCCTTACCTGAGCGATTTCACCGTAATGAAAATCGTTACGAAATTCCAGAACGAAGGAATCAGTAAACGAACTATTTCCCTCGAAGATCAGAAGAAGCTGATCCTGGAAGGGAAAGAAATTGAGGAGATCAATTACGAAGGAACGGAAATCGAGAAAACCGTTACTAACCGCGGTACGAATGCGTTGATCGTGCGTGAGTTCATGGAAGAATGCATCAAAGATCCGAATGGTGTCCTTCCGGGGAAAACCATTTTCTTCTGCATGTCTATGAAGCATGCACGGCGAATGGAAGAAATCATTGATGCGTTGTATCCCGAATACAAAGGTGAACTCGCAAAAGTGATTGTTTCCGATGATCCGCGCGTTTATGGGAAAAACGGATTACTGTCTCAGTTCACGAATAACGACATGCCCCGCATTGCGATCAGTGTGGACATGCTCGACACGGGAATAGATGTGCGTGAAATTGTGAATCTTGTTTTTGCAAAACCTGTTTATTCATACACGAAATTCTGGCAGATGATCGGACGCGGTACCCGTTTGCTCGAGCCGACGAAAATGAAAAGCTGGTGCGCGCAGAAAGATTCGTTTCTTATTCTCGATTGCTGGGACAATTTCGAATACTTCAAGCTCAAGCCAAAAGGTGTTCCGCCGAAAGGACAGGTTCCCCTACCCGTTCGTTTGTTCGGAGTACGTCTCGATAAAATTGAAAAAGCGGATGAGCTTCTCCAACCTGCAATTGTTGCTTCAGAAATTGTGAAGCTCCGTCAACAGATTGAGTCTTTACCAGCAAATTCCGTTGTGATCAAAGACGCACAGTCCGATCTGCACCGCATTAAGGATGATAATTTCTGGATCAAGATCAACGAAGATAAGATCCGCTTTCTGCGTGATGTGATCAAACCGCTGATGCGTACGGTCTCCGAATCGGATTTTAAGCACATGCGTTTTGAAAAAAATGTGCTTGAGTTTTCTCTGGCACGACTCGATGGAGATCAGGAACGGACCGAAACCTTGCGCGATGGATTGATCGAGTTGATCGGTGAACTTCCTCTATCTGTAAACACTGTAGCACTGCAGGAAGAGTTAATCCGAAGAGCGCAAACAAATTACTACTGGTCAACGGCCACCGAAACGGACTTGGACGAACTCGTAGAGAAATTGGGCCCGCTTCTCAAATACATTGAAGCTTTCACCACTCCGCAAGGTTTAGCGAAATTTAATCTGCGCGATGAGCTCCACAAAAAAGAAATGGTAGAGTTCGGACCGAAGCATGAAGCATTGAGCGTTGCACGTTACCGGGAACTTGTAGAAGAGAAAGTTAAGGAACTCGTAAACAGCAATGCATTGTTGCAGCGTATCAGTTCCGGAGATCATCTCACAGATAACGAAACGGCTCAGCTGGCAGAAGAGCTGCACAACGAACATCCGCATATCACCATTGAGTTGTTGCGCAGAGTGTACGACAACCGCAAAGCAGAGCTTGAACAGTTTATCAAGCACATTCTGGGGATTGAACGTCTTGCCACATTTGCAGAAGCCGTAACGGGCGGATTCGAAGATTTCATCCGGGATCATTCGTATCTCACCTCACGCCAGCTCCGGTTTCTGGATGTTCTCAAAAAGTTCATTCTGGAAAACGGCAAGCTGCAGAAACGCGATCTCATACAATCTCCATTTACGTTAATGCACCCGGAAGGAATTCGTGGTGTGTTCAATGCGAAAGAAATAGAAGAAGTAATCACATTCACCAGTAAAATTGTGGCTTAGCACTCTGAGCCGAAAAGTAAATGCTGAATAATCCATCCATTAAAGCACTCATCGATAAGCTCTGGAATAATTTCTGGAGTGGTGGAATTTCCAATCCGCTGACGGCAATCGAACAGATTACCTATCTCATTTTCATGCGTCAGTTAGACGAAATCGAACTGAAACGTGAACGTGATGCAGAATTCCTCGGGGAGAAATACAAATCCCGCTTTTCAGGAAAGTACACTGCGCCGGGTGCCGATAAACCGATTGACAAGGAAACACTGCGCTGGAGCAAGTTCCAGCACATGAAAGCAGAAGACATGTTACTGCATGTGCAGACCAAAGTGTTTCCGTTTATCAAAGAGATTGATGGTGGCGATGCATTTTCGAAAAGCATGGACAATGCCGTGTTCATCATGCCTAAGCCGTCTTTGCTCGTAGAAGCGGTGAAGACCATAGACAAAATTTTTATTGAGATTGAAAAAGATGCCAACGAAGGCGGACAATCTTTCCAGGACATACAGGGCGACGTGTATGAAATGCTCCTGAGCGAAATTGCCTCTGCAGGAAAGAACGGACAGTTCCGCACACCGCGACACATTATCAAATTGATGGCCGAACTGGTAGAACCGCAAATCGGTCACCGCATTGCAGATCCGGCTTGCGGAACAGCAGGTTTCCTTCTCGGTGCGTACCAGTATATGCTCACGCAGCTGGTGGTAAAAGAATCTCCCGACAACGTATGGCAGGACGAAGACGGTTTTATGCGCGCGACCATCACTTCTATTCTGAACGACCGTCTGAAAAACATTGTAGACAACAGCCTGTTTGGTTTTGACATTGACACCACCATGGTGCGTCTCGGCCTCATGAACCTCATGATGCACGGCATTGAAACGCCTCACATTTCGTACAAGGACACGCTGAGCAAATCTTTCAACGAAGAAACGCAGTACGATATCATCCTGGCAAATCCTCCGTTTACAGGAAACATTGACAAAGGCGACATTAACGAAAGCTTCAAGCTGGGCACAACCAAAACAGAACTGCTTTTCATTGAACGCATTTACAACATGCTCAAGATGGGTGGAACCGCAGCGGTAGTTGTTCCACAAGGTGTTTTGTTCGGAAGCGGAAAAGCATTTGTTGCTGCGCGGGAAATAATGGTGGAGAAAAGCGAACTGAAAGCTGTGATTGCCATGCCGAGCGGTGTGTTCAAACCGTACGCAGGAGTGGCTACAGCCATTCTCATTTTCACAAAAGGTGGTGAAACCAAGAACGTTTGGTTCTACGACATGAAAGCAGATGGCTACACGCTGGATGACAAACGTGCCCGTATCGGACAGAGCGATCTGTTGGATATTGTGAAGCTGTACAAAGCACGAAGCAAGAATAGTGTGGAAAGAACCGGGCAATACTTCTTTGTACCGAAGAAAGAAATTGTAGAGAATGAATATGATCTGAGCTTGAATAAATACAAGAAGGAAGTGTATGAGGAGGTGAAGTATGAGAGGCCGGAGGTGATATTTGAGAGGCTTGAAAAGTTAGAATTGGAGATTGTAGATGGCTTGAAGGAATTAAAGCAAATCTCGAAATGAAGAATGTAGTGACGCTTCGTGATATTATTGGTAAAGACGGCGTCTTCATTGATGGTGACTGGGTGGAAAGTAAAGATCAGGATCCAGATGGCGAGATCAGATTAATACAACTAGCTGATATCGGTGATGGAGTATTTATTAATAAATCTCGCAGGTTTATGAATAGAGAAACTGCAACGAAATTGAATTGTACGTTCTTGAAAGCTGGAGATATCTTGATTGCTAGAATGCCGGATCCGCTAGGACGTGCGTGCGTTTTTCCGGGATTGGAACACCCATGCGTTACAGTTGTTGACGTTTGCATCGTGCGTCCAGATACCAAGAGAGTTGACAACATTTGGCTGAAAATGTTGATTAACAGTTATGATTTTCGAAATACAATAAATCAGTTTATTACAGGTACGACAAGACTGCGTATCTCAAGAGGAAATCTCGCAAAGCTCACTTTCGAACTTCCATCACTTACCGAGCAACAGCGAATCGCTGATCTTCTCAGCAAAGCCGAAGCCTTGATTGCAAAACGCAAGGAAAGTATAGCGTTGTTGGATGAATATTTAAAGAGTACGTTTTTGGAGATGTTTGGGGATCCGGTGAGGAATGAGAGGGGGTGGGAGAAAGTTCAGTTGAAACACTTAGCGAAAGTTCGAATCGGGCCTTTCGGTAGTTTGTTGCATCGTGAGGACTATGTGCGCGAAGGAGTTCCCTTAGTAAATCCAAGTCACATAAAAGGTGGTAAAATTGTGATTGATGAGGACCTCACAATTTCTAAAAATAAAATGCTGGAACTGTCTGCGTACATAATGAAGAAGGATGATGTTGTTCTGGCACGTAGAGGCGAAATGGGAAGATGTGCAATTGTAACTGAAAAAGAAGATGGATATCTGTGCGGTACTGGAAGTATTTTCATACGACCATCAGACAAGTTGCGGACCACGTATTTATATAAATCTCTTTCTTCGAAGTCAATGACAGAAGTATTAGAGAATTCAGCTAAAGGAGTAACGATGAAAAATTTAAACTCTGGAATCGTTGATGAATTATACATTCCGCAACCACCATTGGAAGTACAACTGAATTTCGAAGCGATAATTGGAAAAACAGAATCGCTAAAGCTACTTTGTCGAAAAAGCTTATCGGAATTGGAAAATCTATCCAGGATGTTGAGTCAACAAGCTTTTAGTTGAAAGTCGTGGACAACTGAATTAAAGACGAATTACATTGAAGAGAAACAATAAGATACTCGCAATTTCCATTACAGATTATAATGATCCCAAATTGGATGAGATTAAAAATTGTTATGATGATACCAAAGAGATTCTTGGTATTCTCAATAGCGATTATGCATTTGACGATACAACTTTCATCTATAAAAAAGAGGAGACGACACGAAAAGCTCTGTATAGAACAGTAGCGGACTATTTTCAGAACTGCCTTGAAGATGAAAATGTGTTATTGATTTTTGCCGGACATGGGCAATTTAATTCGACGCTGGAAATGGCATATTGGCAACCTTCTGACTCAACCAACGATGATCCTTCGGGCTGGATCAGTATGACGGAATTGCTCAATTTCATTAAACATTCTAAGGCGCATCATATTTCAATTCTAGCAGATTCGTGTTTTGCTGGGGCGTTGTTTGACGAGCCCAGTCGCGGCGGAGGTGTCGAAGCAATCGATCAGAAAAGATCAAGACAAGCATTGACGTCGGGAGGACTTGAAAATGTTTCCGATGGTGAAAAAGGAAAACACAGTCCATTCGCTGCCGCAGTTATTAATACTTTGAAAAACAATAAGGATCGACAGACACCATTTAGCAACTTTGCTTATTCCGTAGTTACTGCATTTGATAAAGAACGGAAACAAACTCCTCAGTTTGGAGATTTAAGAAACATGGGACATGAAGGCGGCACCTTCTTTTTGGAGAAGAAGTCTTCTGAAGCCGTGGAAATTATTAAGGCGGGGTCGAGAAAGGAGCTAGAAAAGTTGATGGAAAATATTTT
>CAZBYM010000193.1:6935-7827 GCA_964495745.1 uncultured Chryseobacterium sp.
ATTTAAAGAAGCTTTGGGATGAAAAGAACGAAGTTGTCCGAAGCCAAAGATATGAGCAAGCCGCAGGAATACGTGATCAAGAAAGAAAGGTGCAAGCCGAATTGGAGGTACTGCTGTTTAGATATATCGACAGCGTTGGCGTAAAAGAATTAGCAAAAATTCCAATTACAGAGAAACAAACAATTGATGGGACGAAACTTGATCTAGAGCATGACAATTACACGAGAGAATTGAACGATGAGTCGGCCTCAAAAGTATTTTCGTATATGCCTGTTGGTTCGAACGTTCCGGTTTATTACAACATAAGTCCAGAAGATCCGGTTCCAGAATTTATTAAAGAAAGGAAAGATGAGTTATACGAGAATTACAAAAAGAATGTCCTTTCAATGTATGTTCACCTCCTTCGCATTCAAGCATGCGCTAGGAATGAATCTATTGTAAAAACAATTGAGGGAGTTCGAGGGATCATTAAGGATATTTTCCGCTTTGAAATTGTTCTTCTTCAGGAGCGCCATATAACGCCAATGGAATTTGAAGAAGGCACGATCTCAATTAGGGCTAGCCTGCTGAAGTGGATGACAACAGGTGAATTTCCAAGTTCGAATGTGATGTCAAAAAAATGGTAAGCGGGGCGTGAAACTCAATGAGACAAGCGGGATTTAGAATTTAATTAACCGACTTATACTTACGAAACGCTTTTATCGTCTGGTAAATTCCGAAACCCACAAGAATTCTTCCCAAATAATCAAACAAGAACGTTCCTGCTGTTGGATGATAAGTATCGAGATATTCAAGCTTGTGCAGAGGTGAAAGTGAATTAATGAACAGTTTGAAGTAATACCATTAGCCATTATAATATAGTCTGTTATTAACAATCTGATTGTTGATATTT
>CAZBYM010000194.1:0-5224 GCA_964495745.1 uncultured Chryseobacterium sp.
TCATTCCTTTCAGAATTTTCAAATCAACGTCTTCCAGTTTATTAATATATAAACAACCAACACCAGTCTTGTGCTTGCCCAGTTTTTTTAAGGTTGGGGCAAGTTTCTTGATATCCATCATCAGGTACAAGGATAAATTTGCTTTGCGAGGAGAAAAACCCATACGCAGCCAATCAACTTCTCTTCCCGTGGCCGGACTTTTATATCTCACATTACCAAAACCGATAATGGAACTGCCCCAAATTTTCGGCACTTCTTTGGTTGCCTTCTTCATCAGCTCAAGAATCACAAAACTGTCTTTTCGTTTCTGTTCGTCTTTTATCGCGTTTATGAAGTCTTCGACGCTCGCGCTTGTTTCAATTGTTTTGATTACGGCGAGTTTTGATTTTTTCGCTGGTGGCGTGGATTTCTTCGCAGAAGGGTTTGATTTTTTTGCAGCCATTGGTGAATAGTTTGTGTTTGACTTTTATTATTTGGTTGAATTTACTCTAAATCCATTCTAAGTCTTTCACCGTCATATCGCTTTCAACATTTCCTGAATGTAAGGTGGCTTTCGGTTCAAACAGTAAGTTAAACACAATTTCCCCATTTGTGCGTGGTCTGTGCTCAACACCTTTAGGAACAATCAAAATTTCTCCTTCTTTCACTTCAACAGTTCTCCCATCTCTGAAATCCATCAAAAGAGTACCCCTGAAAACCATAAACAATTCGTCTTCTTTTTCATGAGCATGCCAGACAAACTCGTCTTTCAGTTTACACAACTTCACGTATTGTCCGTTGAGTTCTCCAATGATGTGCGGAGTCCATTGCTTTTCAAACAATGAAAATTTCTCCATGATGTTGATTGACTTTATTTCTTGCATTCGAACTAACGATTAAATTCTGATCGATTTGTTGATGTTTTATTTGTCATGATTGGCTACGAACGACTATGATTTTTTCACGCTTATTATTAATTGATGATACTTATCGAAAGTTAATAAAAAGAGTTGAAGCTTTCTGCGATTGCGACTCAATAGTATAATAAGTGGCAAAAGGAAAAATCCCGCTCTCTCAAGCAGGACTTCCATTATTTATGTTCACTTCTTATTACACAAGCCATCTGCACATCAACTCATCAGCGCACAAACACATTGGCACATTAGCACATTAGCATATTAACACATTAACATATTAGCACATTAACACATTAATTATTTCCCGTGACAAGACTTAAATTTCTTCCCACTTCCACACGGACAAGGATCATTCCTTCCAACTTTCGGGCCTTCACGAACAACTTGCTGTATAGGTTGAGGCGGACCTTGCGGCGCTCCACCTCCAGGACGATTGATCTGCTGCTGTTGCTGCGGTTGTTGCTGGGCACCACCACCAACTTCTTCGCGCTGCGTTTGAAGTTTCGGTTGTGGCGCTTGTGTTGGACGACGACGCACATCCTGAATCTGCGCACCATCTCCGCTTGGAAGATTTGCACGAAACAGGAAAGAAACCATATTCTTGTTTGAATCGTCAACCATGCGTTTGAACAAATCGAAAGATTCGAATTTGTAAATCAACAATGGATCCTTTTGTTCGTACACGGCGTTCTGAACACTTGTTTTCAAATCATCCATCTCACGAAGATGTTCTTTCCACGCATCGTCAATCATTGCGAGAATTGCACCTTTCTCCATTACTGTCACCAACTCTTTTCCTTGCGACTCGTAACACTTCTTGAGATTGGCTACTGCATGAAGTGTACGCATTCCATCTGTAATTGGAGTGGTAATATTCTCGTAAGTCGCGGCTTGCTTCTCGTACACATCTTTGATAATCGGGAAAGCCATCAAAGCCATTCGTTGCGATTTCTCTTTGTAATGCGTGTGTACAGATTCAAGAATCGTCTCGCTTACTTCATCTTTATTCTTCGCAGCGAATTCTTCTTTTGTAAACGGAGATTCCATTCCGAAACTGCGAAGTAAATCGAGTTCGAATTGCTCAAAGTTTTGTGTTTCCACAGCTTCAATACAAATGTTGTCCGTTACATCGCGCATCATGTTGTTGATATCGATTTGAAGACGCTCACCAAACAATGCATTACGACGACGCTTGTAAATTACTTCACGTTGCGCATTCATTACATCATCGTACTCGATCAAGCGCTTACGTGTTCCGAAGTGATTTTCTTCAACTTTACGTTGCGCGCGTTCGATCGATTTCGAAATCATGCTGTGTTGAATTACTTCTCCTTCTTTCAAGCCCATGCGATCCATCAATCGCGCAATTCGATCGGAACCGAAGAGACGCATCAAATCATCTTCCAATGAAACGAAGAATTGTGAAGATCCTGGATCTCCTTGACGACCTGCGCGGCCACGCAACTGTCTGTCCACACGACGCGACTCGTGTCGTTCTGTACCAATGATCGCGAGTCCGCCTGATTCTTTTACTCCTGCACCCAATTTAATATCTGTACCACGACCGGCCATGTTGGTTGCAATCGTCACTGTTCCGGCCTGACCGGCTTCCTGAACAATATCTGCTTCCTTTTGGTGAAGTTTCGCGTTGAGTACATTGTGTTTGATGTTACGCAGCTTCAACATTCGACTGAGTAACTCGGAAATTTCGACTGAAGTTGTACCAACAAGAACCGGTCGTCCGTCTTTTACACACTTCACGATTTCTTCAATAACCGCGTTGTATTTTTCTCGCTTCGTTTTGTAAACAAGATCCTCGAGATCTTTACGGGTGATGTTTCTATTCGTTGGAATAGTAACAACATCCAGTTTGTAAATCGTCCAGAACTCCTGCGCTTCGGTTTCCGCTGTTCCTGTCATACCCGAAAGTTTGTGGTACATACGGAAATAGTTCTGAAGCGTAACGGTTGCATAGGTTTGCGTTGCCGCTTCAATCTTCACATTTTCTTTCGCCTCAATCGCCTGGTGCAAGCCGTCTGAATAACGACGACCATCAAGTACACGACCCGTTTGCTCATCAACAATTTTTACTTTTCCATCAGCAACAATGTATTCATCGTCTTTCTCGAAAATACAATACGCCTTAAGCAATTGCTGCATCGAGTGAACGCGTTCTGACTTTACGTTGTAGTCGCGAATGAGTTCGTCTTTCTTTACAAGACGCTCTTTCTCGTCAGTATACTTTAGTTCCAGTTCGTTCATTTCTACACCGAGATCCGGGAGAATGAAGAAGTTGTGATCTTCAGTATGCGTTGCAATCAGTTCAATTCCTTTTTCAGTAAGTTCAATGGAATTGTGTTTTTCATCAATCACGAAAAACAATTCCTGATCGACTTTGTGCATTTCCTTCTGCTGATCGGCGATGTAAATATTTTCCGTCTTCTGTAGCAACTGACGAACACCTTGTTCGCTGAGGAATTTGATGAGAGCTTTGTTTTTTGGAAGTCCGCGGTGACAACGAAGAATCATCATTCCAGCATCTTTCTCTTTATCCTTATCGGTTGCAGCAGAAGCGTATAATTTTTTCGCGTCAGCAAGAATTGTGTTGATGTACGAACGTTGTGCGTTAACGAGTTTCTCAATTTTTGGTTTGAGATCGTTAAACATGTGGTTGTTTCCTTTCGGAGTAGGACCGGCAATGATGAGCGGAGTACGCGCATCATCGATGAGTACAGAATCGACTTCATCTACAATCGCATAATGATGTTTTCGCTGAACAAGTTCTCCCGGTTCACGCGACATATTATCACGCAAGTAGTCAAAACCAAATTCGTTGTTAGTTCCGTAAGTAATATCGGCGAGGTATGCGTTACGACGTTCAGTTCCGTTTGGTTCGTGAAGATCAATGCAATCAACAGTCAAACCAAGAAATTCGAAAATTGGTCCGTTCCATTCACAGTCACGACGAGCAAGGTAATTGTTCACGGTAACAAGATGCACGCCACGACCGGGAAGCGCATTCAGATACATTGGCAAAGTAGCAACGAGAGTTTTTCCTTCGCCAGTTGCCATCTCCGAAATTTTTCCTTGATGCAAAACGATACCGCCGATGAGCTGTACGTCGTAATGAATCATGTTCCAGGTAACTTCCAGTCCTGCAGCATTCCAGGTATTCGCCCAGATTGCTTTGTCGCCATTGATGACAACATTTGGTTTCTTAACTGCAAGATTTCGATCGTGTTCAGTTGCTGTAACAATAAGTTCTTTGTTTTCTGTAAAACGGCGCGCTGTTTCTTTTACAACCGCGAAAGCTTCGGGAAGAATTTCTTCGAGAACTTCCTCAATCTTTTTGACCGCTTTTTTGTGAAGTTCATCAATACGATTGAACAATTTTTCCTGTTCATCGATATCGATGTCGGGCGTTTCAGCTTCTGCTTTCAGCGCAGCAATTTCTGTGTCTTCGTCTTTCGTGTATTCAGAAATACGCGCACGGAATTCTACGGTTTTGTTGCGAAGTTCGTCGTTCGAAAGTGCGCTTAACGTCGGGTAAATTTTGAGGATTTCGTCAACGAATGGTTGAATCTCTTTCACATCGCGTTCCGACTTGGAACCGCCCATGAGTTTGGAGAACCCCTTGGTAATAAAATCAAACATGACAATAGAATTAATTGGTGATGCAGGTCTTCCCTGAACTGCTGAAAAAATGAAACAATAGGAAGACGGCTAATAGCCGCACGGGGAATGAGAATCCATTCCGGACATCTGACTATTCACGCTTTCTCCAGGTGAGGATATCGGCCTGAAGTGAAGATTTCACGATGTATGAAAAAATTGAATTGTAATCAGTTATTGAATTTCTCGCAACAGTAATAGATGGACTTAATTCCATTGCTGTTTCAATTGTAAACCCTTTGAAAATGACTTTCAGGTCATTGTTCGTGGCTTTAACGATCGATACGTCCGATTTACGCAGTTGAGAGATCGAATATCCTTTCTGGGCAAGTTGTCGGGTAACTTCAGTGGCATTCACCGGATCCACCCATGCGAGCATGAGCACACATCCCGCGAGAGTTACGAGAAATGGAAGCGGGTGTTTTTGCCTGTTTTTCATTTACTGAATTGAGATCGTGAAAATACTCATCAAAATCCATTCCTCAAGGGGAATTGTGACAAATCTGCCGCCTCAAACGTCTTATTGTCAGACCGAGTAGCGTGAGGAACGAGCGCGTATCGAGGTCCAGACAATAAGAAAGGAGCCCTAAAGCTCCTTCACTATGTAATTCTAATAAGATTCGCTGCAGACTAATATTCGTCTTCGTTGATGAAGA
>CAZBYM010000194.1:5234-7820 GCA_964495745.1 uncultured Chryseobacterium sp.
AATCCTCTTTCGTTGGTTAATCCGGCCAAATTTCTTCAATCGTCTCGTAAGATTCGCCTTCGTCTTCAATCTCCTGGAGGTTTTCTATTACTTCCATTGGTGCGCCCGAGCGAATTGCATAATCGATCAATTCTTCCTTGGTTGCAGGCCAGGGAGCATCTTCAAGGTATGAGGCTAGTTCCAGGGTCCAATACATAACTCATTCAATTTTAAGGGTTGTAAATCTAAACGCTGATTCTTTCAAAATGTTACGCTGAATTTCTAACAGCGGAACAGGTTATTTTTCGTGCAAAAGTAGAAATATCTACATGCGAAGTACCATTGGTGTGTGTTTTTTTTGAATTAATAATTCACTGGTAATCAGTGTAATAAGTAGATACTAACAAAAACATGCTTTGGCATGAAGTTTAGTAAACCTTGAAGGTCTTAAGACTTTGAAGGTTTACTACTTTAGATGATACGCAAAAAATCTGGCATATGAAAATATTTCTTTTGTTGATTTACTTCGGGTTCCAACTTTCTCTCATCCAACTTTCTGCTCAGAACTTGCGAGTTGTCAAAGCTTTTGCTGGAGCAGGACGTAATGTGAATTGGCCTGAAATTAAAAAAGAGGAAAATTCGCAAGACGGTCCTCCATTCTTTTTCAATGATTGTGCGCAGGGAGTGACACCAACACAAGCATCTTCTACACTCGAGGCGCAAGGAGGGAAATCATATTCGATTTCTAATCTCTCCGACAATGATCCGATGACTGCTTGGGTAGAAGGAGTTGCTGGCTATGGAATAGGAGAGTGGTTCGAAGTCAAAGCTCAGGGCCTAAACGAAATTTACAATGGATATCAAGCAACTCCAATAAGTTGGAATAACAACTCGCGTGTAGAACGTTTCAAAATTTATTGGAACGGAGTAGCACATTGTTTTCTCGATCTGAAAGATGAAATGGGATACCAACGTTTCGATCTAAATATTCCGCAGTCACCGCAAGATTCACTATATACATTCAGGCTTGAAATTGTTTCGGTGTACAAGGGAGCGAAATGGGATGACGTAGCCATTTCACATCTGGAGTATGCGCTTTGTTGTTTTTCCACCACAACTCAGCTCGCGTCTTTTGGTGTGACATTTGTTGAAGCAAGCACAGTGAAATCCGGGAGTGAAATTCTGGCATACGATTTAGAGAGAGATTCTGTGCACTCTTCAATCGTTGAATCCAAAGCTTCTCAACAACATGTATCGCTACTCAGAATTTCTGCCGGAGGAAAAATGATTGAAGTAACTCCCGAACATCCACTCTATGTCAAAGACCGTGGATTTATTTCCATGATTCGACTACGTGAAGAAACTCCTGGGAAGTCGTATGAAGAGTTGGTTGGAAATTTTCAAGTGAAGCTTTGGGACTCACAAAAAAATGAATCATACTTCGCGACAATTGATTCGATAGAAAAGTTGGAAGGAGATTTTCAAACAATTACAATCAGACACCTCTCAGAAGGATCTATGTACATCGCTAACGGATTTATTACGAAGACGTACTAGCTGAGACTGCTGACTGCCGCTTATTTCTCCGGGACCCACGGAATTTCTTCCGCACCCAAATCATGCGTCAGCTTTCTCGACAACATGAACAAGTAATCGCTCAGTCGATTTACATACCGCACGATGATTTCATTTACTTCAGCGGTTTCTGATAAATGAACAATGCAACGCTCAGCTCTTCTGCAAACACAACGCGCAACATGACAATAAGAAACGTTCATATGTCCGCCAGGCAGAACAAAGTTTTTCATCGGTGGAACGATTTGTTCAATTGCGTCCATCTCGTTTTCTAACGCCGCTATTTGTGCTTCGGTAATCTCCGGCAATTTCATTTTTGACTTTTCGGGATCATTTGCCAGATGTGACCCGATTGTAAAAAGCACCTGTTGAATATCAATGAACATTTGAGTCATACGTTTGGTTTCCTCATTGGACCACATCGGCGTATTTAACCTAAGATGAGTGAATGAATCACGAATCACACCCATCCACGAATTCAATTCATCAATAGTTCCGTACGCTTCAATACGAATATGATTTTTCGGAACTCGAGTGCCTCCTATGAGAGAGGTTTGTCCTTTGTCGCCGGTTTTAGTGTAGATTTTCATGGTATCTAATTTAACCGCAAAGGCGTAAGGGACGCAAAGGTGTTACGCAAGTTTCGCGGGACGAGATTTTTTGTTTTTCCTTGCGCTCTTTGCGCCTTTGCGGTAAAAAATTTATCGTGTGATTGAAATCTTTTGTGTTGAAATAGTTCGCTGATCTTTTCTGAGGATGCAGAGATAAATCGCTGGTGGTAACTCCGCAGTGGAAACCTGCTCACCTGAACCAACATTCTTGCTCATCACCAATTTCCCTTGCAAATCGAAAAGTTGAAACTCAACATGTTCGCCTGCCACACCCGAAACTGTAATAAAGTCACTCGCAGGATTGGGAGAAATGCCCCACACATTAGCAATTGGAAGTTGTGTAGTTGATGTGATCACAGAAAAAGTGTCCGCAAACATTGCGAGTAATTTGATGTAAGACGCCTCCGTATAAATTCCAACT
>CAZBYM010000195.1:0-6535 GCA_964495745.1 uncultured Chryseobacterium sp.
GTATACTGCCATTCGTATCCCAATCCGAAATGAAGCGATTTCACTAGTGTTGATGTTGTACTGTCGTATATTTTTTGATCCGGCCAAAAATCATTATCCCCCAAAGTATTGATCACAATCCGGTACATTGCCGCTTTCTCCACCGGTGGATGGTCAAACATCACGTGAGTATAATTAATTGTGCTTCCCGGAACAGGCAAAACTGTAGAGGCGGGAAGAAAAGGTTTTGGTGCAAATACCTGACTAAGTGAAACAGGCTGTGCAATTGTCACCATCGACAAACAGCAAAAAATGAAAGTGAAATAATTACGAAATGATTTCATTCGCCGCAACAAATTGATTGAATCGGGTTCGAAGCGCAAGAATAAAATCATCTTGCGCCTTACGTTTGGACATATCTTCAGCTGCGCTTGCCTTTGCCGCATTTTGTTTCACTTTATTTTCCGATGTAAAATTTGCGATTTCATCTTCAGGAAACTTCTTCAATTCGGTCGCAGCTATTTCTCTTGGATATCCAAGGCGGTCAAGAACGTCTCCAGCTACCGATTCAAAAATTACAAGATCTTCGCGCGCAAGTTCCTTGAGATACTTTCGAGAATTATCCGTCATCACCGGCTTCACCAAATTGCTCCACATTCTTCCCGATTGTGCTGTTATTTTAGATTCTTCAGCTGATGCGTAATCAAGCATTACAGATTCGTACCGCAAACCAAGTGCGCTACAAATCTGCTTCAGGTAAACTGAAGGATCAATTACGAAATCTTCATACGGAATTTTTATGTATCGCACGGATTCAACTTCCTCGCACAATGCCAATGATTTTTCCTGCTCGTCTTTCCATTGCATAGCAAGGTGATAAACATGTTTCTCACCAACCACTGCTTTTCTAAAGGAACATGCCACATCGCGTCCATCACGATAAATAAAAATATAGAAGGGATTGATTCCGGATTTTTCAATAGAATCAATGTAATGAATGCTCGCCATGCTCTTGCAACACCAAATAGTTGCTCCACTTTTTTCTGCTTTGATTTCGTAAATAGCCTTCATCACTTGTGGTAGAGAATTTGAGGCGCATTTATCAGCAATTGCGTTTCGATCAAACTGCACTCCCCAATTCACAGGATTCAGTTCGACCAATTTGCATACATCATCAACAAGTTGCGAGAAGTTCTCTGGAGATTCAAGATTTCCATACATCGGTAGAAATGGCATCATTACCTGTAGAATATGCGGAGGATGCGGGGCGGAAATTTCAGGATGCTGGTTAAGCATCACCCGCAGGAGATTTGAACCCGAGCGCTGAGTTCCTATAAATTGAATTGCTTTCTGCATCGATGAAACGGTGCGCAAAGATACGAAACAGTTCCGGGTTCGTTTATTGAGCCTTTCGTTGGAACTCAATCAAAAAATTAACCATCCCAAAAGTCCGGAGGCTATGATCATAAAAATTGGTTCCGGATTTTTCCATAGTGCAATGAGAAGCATCACCGCAAATATTCCAGCCGCGTAATAATCTACAATACCAGAACTGAAGACCACCCAAACTGAAGCGAAAATCATTCCGATTACAGCCGGACGCACTCCACGAAAAATCGATTCTGCTCCCGCATTCCCTTTTATTCTCTCCATGAAATGTTGAGCAACATACATTACAACGGCAGGCGGAATAAACAAAGATATTGCTGCCACCGCAGCGCCTTTCAATCCCGCGACTTTCCATCCAATGAAAACGGAACTGATCATAATTGGACCAGGAGTTATTTGTCCCATCGCAATTCCTTCTGTGAATTCCCTCGTAGTCATCCAAGCCATTTCGTGAACAACTACTTTTTCCATTGCAGGAATGAATACATAACCGCCGCCGAATAAGGTTACGCTCATAGATCCAAATGTGAGAGCAAGAGACTTTATCTGCGCCAACCATTCAGGGAATTCCGGTAAAAAAAATATTGAGGTAAAAATCAGAATGACAATTGCGGGCAAAACGAAAACGAAACCCGATTTTTCAGAAGTAGATTTTACTTCATTTGGTTTAGCTGAGAACAGGAACAGCCTTCCAAGAATAGCCGCAGCAATTACAATAATCAAAGTGAGGAAAAATCCTTTCCACAACAACATCGAAGCAAGAGCTGCAATCACAATTCCATACTGCATCCAACCTTTCACATTTTTTCGGATCAATCCCCATGCTGTCGCGGCGATAATAGCAGCTACACATGGAATAATTCCATTCATCACTGCGGTGACTGTTGTGTTATTTCCAAGCGTGAAATATGCCCAGGACATGATACACATGAGAACAAACGAAGGAAGCAATACCGCGAACAAAGCAACGAAAGCTCCACCTAATCCATGAAGCAATTTTCCACTTGCAAAAACAACGTTGGTGGCCAGAGGCCCGGGAAGAATATTGCCGATGACCATGATATCAAGAATTTCCTGATCACTCAGCCATTTTCTCCTTTCGCAAATTTCCCGGCGTATGGCTGCTACGAGAGCAACATTTCCTCCGAATGCCGTTGCGCCCATCTTGAGAAAGACAAGAAATATCGAGAGAAGTGCGGGTTGCGAATGCACAATGGTTGTTCTTGATTACTCAGGCAAAACTACACAATCATTCGTCCGAATTTGATTTCACAAATTGAGTATATCGTACTTCACCACTACCCGTTTCTGTTACGCGAATGAAATACAGACCGCACTCTAAATTCTGCACGTCAATAGCAAGTTTGTCTTGCGCGTGCAAATCTGCTGTTACTAAACGGCACTGCGCGTCAAGAATTTCAACCGAGTATTCATCGAATGAAATTTCAAGTGTAAGAGTTTCATAAGCAGGATTAGGATATATTTTCATTGGAGAATCGCTGCTCTCCACTATTCCGACGCAAGCCAGAATCGTAATCGTATCAGCATCCCAGAAAGCGCAATTGATTGAATCCATCACATAATATTGTATCATCCAGGTTCCGGGAGAAGCGAGGGCAGGATCATACATATTTCCGTTTACTCCAAAGCCGGCAAAAATTCCGCCCGCGGGAGAACCTGTAAGCAGAAAAGGTGGATCACTCATGCAAATCGTATCCGGCATCGGATTAAATGTTACAACAATAGGAATCGGAACAACATAATTTGCGGTGTCGGACCCTGAACATCCCGTTACAGAATCGGTGACGGTTACAAAATAAGTTCCGCTGGAATTTATCTGGAGAAACTGAGAAGTGCTGTTGTCATTCCATAAATGCTGAAGACCGGCGTAGCCCGCATCAATGAAAAAGCCTCCAGTGCAATATATTCCGTCGGTTGGTAATGTCGGTTCAGGCGAAGAGCGCATTTCTACAGTGAGAATATCGGCAGTATCCGGCGGACAAGAACCGTTGATTGTTGTAATGAGAAACTGATAATATCCTGAAATTCCATTTGGAGTAATTCCAAAATCAACAGTATCGCCAGAAGAGAATGGCATCCACACCCAATTCATCGTGTCCATCACCCACCACAAAACATTTCCTGAATGTCCGTTGCTGTAAAACCACGCATACTCGTTGCCGCATAAAATTGTGTCGCCGCCGGAAACGGAAATATTTCCCGCAATCGCAGGCGGATTTAATGTTACATCAATAGAATCTGTTGTTGAACAACCGAGAGAATCTGTAACCGTTACACTGTAAATTCCGCTCGCGTTTACATTCAGGGTTTGCGACATAGCAGTAGTACTCCACAAAAACGTTAGACCCGAATTTCCTGCATCAAGCAGAAGTGTAGTGCCGCATAACGAAGTGTCTGCACCCAGATTGACAATTGGGAAACTAGTGCATTGTGCAGGAAGTTGAAATGGTTTGATGAACAGAATCAGCATCAAACTCAATGTGCGTAAAAGTTGAACCATAAAATAATTTATTTCGGCGCTTGTTGTTGCAAGTACAATCTTTGTCGCTCCATCATTTTCTGATTGAACTCTTTTGTGTAAAATTTGAAGCGTAGCATCGCGAAGCCGGAAAATCCGCTGAATGTTTCAAATGTACTTGAGTTTCCATTAATAGCCATACGATAACTGCCGCCGACTCCAAGCGAAAGTGGCTTGAAAAGATTTATCCATGCCATTGCTCCGGGTTGAACAACCATGAACGACGGATTCTGTAATGATAAATATCCTTGAGGCATTAGTTCATAATGAGATGCTCCTCCATATCCAATTTTTATGGGAAATGAAAAATTCACAACTTTTCTTGGCTTGATCAAAGGTTCAATGTTCAGCGACATGAAAGCGAACGAAGTTATTTCTGGTAAGACAATTATCGCATTAGGATCATATTTCACAACGCCGTCAATATCTAACCCTAGAGCTATTTTATCATTTAACACGACACCGATAATACTTCCTGAAAAGCCGTGCATTGTTTGTCCATTGCCAAAGAACATTGGCGAATAACCCAAACCATATTGGATGTAAGAATACTTCGCGTTTTTGAATAAGTATTGAGTGGTGTCGGCTTGTCCGCTCAACGGAGCAAATGCGCCCAAAACGAGAATCCCCAGTAATATCTTTCGCATAGCATTGAAGTGTTGGAGATGAATATATGCAATTCCTTTGAAAACAGCTATTTAGAAGACGAATTAAAGACGAATAAGTTGTCCCATCTCCCTTGATATTTTAGAGTCACTCCCCTTAATTTTTCTAATTTTACGCCTTGTAGTAAAACCTGATTGACGGGCTTTCTTATGTGGGCAAAACTTTCGCACTTTCTTCTTCGTCAACGTCTCCCGATTCTCATTCTTGTCCTGCTCTTAACAGGATTCATGGGGTACTATGCGAGTGGGCATCTTGAGCAATCGTACACCTACGCACGCGTACTTCCCGAAGATGATGAGATGGCTATCGCTTATGTGAAATTCAAAGAGCGATATGGCGAAGATGGTAATGTAATGGTGATGTGTTTTCAGGACAGCACAATGTTTTCTCTGGACAAATATCAAGGTTGGTACGATCTTACGGAAGCAGTAAGAAAAATTGAAGGTGTTCAGGATGTAATGTCCACGGCACGGCTTTACAATTTGTTTCGCAATGACAGTTTGCAAAAATTTGACATTGTTCAGGTAGTACAGAATAGGCCAACTTCACAAGACGAAGTAGATAGTTTGCGCCGTCAGATTTATCGTCTTCCATTTTATGACGGATTAATCTTGAACAAAGACAGCATGGTTACGGTTATGCTGATCACTTTCAAGCAGGATGCTCTGAACACAAAGGATCGTGTCAGTATTGTTAATTCAATCACTGACAAAGCCGACGCCTTTGCTGCAAAATATAAAATTGCAGTTTCTGCTTTGCCAGGGTCGACACCAAAGGCCATGCATTATTCGGGAATGCCGCACATCAGAACCGAGTACATGCAGAAAATTGGTGGCGAAATGAAATTGTTTTTGTTTTTGTCTATTGGTATTACCGCACTCATTCTGCTCATATTCTTCAGATATTTCAATGCAGTATTTTTCTCTCTCATAGTTGTTGTTTGCGGATTGGTTTGGTCGCTGGGAACTATGGCGCTTTTTGGATATCAGATAACGGTTTTGACAGGACTGATTCCATCACTCATTGTAATTATTGGTATTCCTAACTGCATATTTCTTATCAATAAATATCAGGAAGAGTATGCGAAGCACGGTCAGAAAACCAAAGCTCTCGCCCGCATGGTACAGAAAGTTGGTCTATCTAATTTTCTGGCCAACATGACCACCGCTATTGGTTTTGGCGTGTTCTACTTCACAAACAGTTTGATGCTTGTTCAGTTTGGCGTAATTGCAGCAGTTAACGTAATGATCACGTATTTCATCGCGATGATCCTTACTCCCATTCTCTTCAGTTATCTGCCGGCTCCGAAAGCGAAGCAAACGAAACATCTGGAAGGAAAGCGCATTAATAAACTTCTCGCGTCTATTAATCATTTGGTACACAACCACAGGAAGAAAATTTACCTTGGTGTAACCGTACTGGTTCTCATTTCAGTTATTGGTTTCAAATTCATTTCCGTTGTCGGATATGTCGTGGATGATCTTCCGAAATATGAACCCGTATATGAAGACCTGAAATTTTTCGAAAAACATTTTCACGGTATTCTTCCTTTTGAAGTTGCAGTAGGAATAAAACCGCGGTTAACCGATAGCATCAAAGCTGATCACAAGAAAAGAAATATTCCGATCGTCAATTCTGATTGGGCGAAAGACACTCTAGGTCCCAAAAATCTCTTTGATCAGGAAGGGCAGGTCTTGCGTAACATTGATTCACTTCAGAAGTTTATTTCTTCACGCCCCGAATTCTCCAAACCTGTTTCCATTGTGGAGTTGCTGAAATTCTCTTATCAGGCATACAAAGACGGCAAACCAAAAGCATATCGTTTACCTAATAACGTCGTCGACCTTAAAGCTCTGGCCGACTACAGCGGAACTGTAAAAGGCCAGGAACAAAAACTAAGTTCGTTCATTGATAGTACCCGTATGTCAACTCGCTTGAGCATCCAGATGGCAGATGTTGGTT
>CAZBYM010000195.1:6545-7791 GCA_964495745.1 uncultured Chryseobacterium sp.
AAATTACTCCAATTGTAGATTCGCTTTTTCCAGCGGATTATTACAAAGTAGATTTGACAGGACATTCCTTGATGTTCCTTCGCAGTTTCGACTATCTGGTTCATCATTTGTTCGTCAGCCTTTCCATTGCCATACTTTTGATTCTCATCATCGGGATGGCCTTGTTTCGTTCAGTTGCAATCATTGTACTTTCAAAAATTCCTTGTTTGATTCCATTGGTCATGACTGCAGGAATCATGGGCTTCTGTGGAATACCTTTCAAATCTTCAACGATATTAATTTTCTCTATCGCGTTCGGAATAGCATCTGACGGAACAATCTACATTCTCACTGCATATCGTACTCAATTAAGAAAACTGTCAGTTGCAAATGCCCCGAAAGCTGTTGAACTTGCTATCCATGAAACCGGATTGAGCATGATTTACACGAACGTAATTCTGTTCTTTGGTTTTGCGATTTTCATCTTCTCCGGATTCGGTGGAACAGTTGCGCTGGGCGTTTTACTTTCCATTACGCTCATCATTTCATTAGCAACAAATCTGATTTTATTGCCGTGTATACTTTTGTCGCTTGAGAAATGGACCGCTACACGCGCGTTGATGAAAGAACCATTGATTGAAATTTACGACGAAGAAGAAGACATTGACGCTGCGAAATTGACCATCCAAAACATTTCACAGGAAGAATCTCAAAAATAATTCGCATGAAAGGAATTATCCTCGCCGGCGGATCCGGCACACGACTTCATCCCCTCACACTTGCTGTCAGCAAGCAGTTGATGCCAGTGTTTGATAAGCCGATGATTTATTATCCGTTGAGTACGCTCATGCTTGCCGGCATTCGTGAGGTGCTCATCATTTCAACACCAGTTGATCTCCCACTTTTCGAGAAGTTGCTGGGCGATGGGAAACAACTTGGAATGCGATTTGAATATGCTGTTCAGGCGGAACCACAAGGGCTTGCTCAGGCGTTTACAATCGGAGCAGACTTCATTGGGGCAGACAATGCGGCCCTTATTCTCGGTGACAATATTTTTCACGGCTCTAATCTAACTGGCACATTAGGAGATGCGCGAAGGAAAGTTGAAACAACAGGCGGAGGAATAGTTTTTGCTTATCACGTTACAGATCCGGAACGTTACGGAGTTGTGGAATTTGATCAAAACGGAAAAGCAATTTCCATTGAAGAAAAACCTAAGCAGCCTAAGTCGAATTACGCGGATCCCGGAATTTATTTCTACGAAAAT
>CAZBYM010000196.1:0-7789 GCA_964495745.1 uncultured Chryseobacterium sp.
GTAGGGCGATTCAATGCTCTGGAAAGCATTGACAATCAACGATCCGCTGTAAGCCCATCAAGCATGAAGACAGTAGTACAAATGATTTATGGTGTAGAAACACGAGCCGTGCAAAAAGGAAATCCGATATAAGAAATAGAAATACTAAAAGGACTGAGGCGTCTCTCTAATGGATATATTTATCGCTTCCTCATCGCCAACACAACCGTCGCTCCCACAATCACCAAAAATCCCAACAGGAAATTCGGCATTACCCAGAACTTAGTCATGTCGAACATGTGTTGCTTGCTGCTGAACGCATCGAGGTAAGCGGGAATTTCAGCCTGCTGTCCGTTTGCAATTTTGAATTGCACAAAAGCGTGTACATCCTGATGTGTGAGTCCAATGAAAAATGCCACGCCCCAAGTGAAACAAATCATCACAGCTGTAATTCCTCCGGCTTTCAAGCCCGTCTTGAATGGAAGAATGCGATCGGGCATCATGTCTTTCGTTTTGCGAATCGAGAGATAAATGCACGCGAAGTAAAACAGCATTGGTCCATAGAACAATAGTCCGCCCCAGGTTCCTGTAAAACTTCCAAGCATAGAAGTGAGTTGGAGTCCTGAAACAAGCACTGAACCAATAATGCCAAGAAGAAATGATGGTTTCATCATCCGTTCATAGAAATGAGGAACTCCTCGTTGCTCTGTGTATTCTTCATGCGGTCTTTGAGGAAATCCATTGCTTCCTGCGGATTCATATCTGCAAGGTGATTTCTCAATACCCAAATGCGTTGCAATACATCTTTCTGCAAGAGCAAATCATCGCGACGTGTTGAAGAAGATACCAGATCAATTGCAGGGAACACACGCTTGTTCGCAAGTTTGCGATCGAGTTGCAATTCCATGTTTCCTGTTCCTTTGAATTCTTCGAAGATAACCTCGTCCATTTTCGAACCGGTGTCAATCAAGGCGGTTGCAAGAATAGTAAGTGATCCTCCGTTTTCAATTTTACGTGCGGCACCGAAGAAACGTTTTGGTTTCTGCAATGCGTTTGCATCAACACCACCGGAAAGAACTTTTCCTGAAGCAGGCTGACACGTATTGTAAGCACGTGCAAGACGTGTAATAGAATCTAGTAATATAACAACGTCGTGTCCGCACTCCACCATACGTTTTGCTTTTTCAAGAACGATGTTGGCGATTTTCACGTGACGATCTGCAGGTTCATCGAATGTAGAAGCAATTACTTCTGCACGTACGCTGCGCGCCATGTCGGTAACCTCTTCAGGACGTTCATCGATGAGAAGAATCATCAAGTACGCTTCCGGATTGTGATCGGCAATTGCGTTCGCAACTTCTTTCAAGAGAATTGTTTTTCCTGTTTTCGGTTGGGCAACAATCAATCCGCGCTGACCTTTACCAATTGGTGTGAACATATCCATCACACGCATTGACATCGGAGCTTTCATTTTAATATTGCTTCCACCCACGAGGAAAAATTTCTCTTTTGGAAAAAGCGGTGTCAAAAAGTCGAACGGAACACGATCGCGTACATAAGCAGGATCACGTCCATTTATTTTTTCCACTTTCACCAATGGGAAATATTTTTCACCTTCTTTCGGAGGACGAATTCCACCGCGAACAGTATCACCTGTTTTCAATCCAAACAATTTAATCTGCGATTGAGAAACGTACACGTCATCGGGAGAATTCAAATAGTTGTAATCGGAAGAACGTAAGAATCCGTAACCATCAGGCATAATTTCAAGAACACCTTCAGCATTAACAACGTTGTCGAAATTGTACATTTCTTCAACAGGCTGTCGTGGTTGAAAATTCTGACGTGGTTGATTTGGATTTACATTTCCGTTGCTTACATTTCCATTGGATTGATTTCCATTTCCCTGATTCCCGTAATTCGGCGTGTTCACATTTCCGGTATCGCCTTTAGGTCCTTGCGATTGAACAGAAGGAGGAACCTGGTTATGCGCTGGAGGAACAGGTCCTTGATTTGGATTCGGTCCGCGATTAAATGGTTTCTGATTTGGATTTTGATTCTGGTTGAACGGACGTCGTTGCTGACGTTGTTCGAAAGGTCTTTTTTCTCCTTGCGGATTCGGATTTTCTGCTGGCGGAGTAGGAGTAGTGTTTTCCGGTTCCTTCTTCTCGTTTTCGATTGTCACAAAACGCGTGTCTTGTTCAGGATTTGCTTTTGGAGTTTCTTCAACAATTTCTTCCGCTTTTGGCTTCCGGACTTTTTTGGTTTTGTCGGCATCATCTTCAGCGCCTTTTTTCGGTCCACCAGCTACAGCCTGTGTATCAAGAATTTTGTAAACCAATTCCTGTTTTTTCAAAGCGTCGAACTTTGGGATGTTTAGATCCTTTGCGATTTCACGAAGTTCTCCAACGAGTTTGGAGTTGAGTGCAATAATGTCGTACATAATTGTTGGTTAAATCTGTAACTGCTTTTGATTCGTTTTGTTGGAGGGGGTTTTTGCTTTGTTACTGGGTTTTCTTCCCTTGATTATTGGGAGAAGTGCGGAAATGTTCCGTCAAAGCACTGAGAATTGATATGTTGTTTTGAAATTGAATTGATAACTTTTACCTGGGAAAAACAACCAAACTGAAGTTGTTCATGGAAGAAGTACGGGTCAAATATACGAAGAATCCGTTATTCCAAACGTTTTTGGAGAAAATTTGCTGCGCCAGCTTGGTATATTTGTAGCATGATCCAGCGCATACAATCCTTATTTCTGATCCTGAACGACGTGATTTTCGTCGTATTGTTCTTCGTTCCATTCATGGTAATCTTCGATAACAAAGGCGAACAATTTGGACGACGATTTACGCTCGCAGATTATGTTCCGGCATTGATTGGTGAAATCGTGATTGTTGTTATTGCCGGCTTTGCACTCGTTCTTTTTAAGGATCGAAAAAAGCAGATGAAAGTTTGTATGATTGGAATGGTAATATCGGTTTTGTATGCTGTTGGTCTTGCAGCAATACCGTTTATCCTCAACGGAGACAAGTCTTCATTCTCGACGTATCAAACAGCTTCAGGTACATACATTGCTTGTGCACATTTCGTATTGTTTCTACTCGCTCGGATTTTTATCAAGCGTGATGAAGATCTTGTGCAATCAGTTGATCGCATTCGGTAAGATCAACCATTGAGACTGGTCATTGCCTTGCCAGAGTTTGACTTCTCATTTTTCTCAGTGAAAATTACTCTGTGATTCTCTGTGGTCAAATTTTGTCTATAAAAAAAGGCCAGCCTTTCGACTGACCTTTCAAATCATATTTGGTTTTCTTACCTGATCAGATTCACATGTCCAATCAAACTGTGTTTCTTATCAAGAACATCTACACATCTGATTTTCCAAACGTAGGTGTCTTCCTGGCAGAGATCTGAATTTCCTTGAACTTTTCCGTTCCAGCCTTCGTTCATATCGTCAGTGTAGAAAATCAAGTTGCCCCAACGATCGAATACCCATAACTCAAAACGATCTGGATCTATTCCAACTCCTTGTGCAAAGAATGTTTCGTTAATTCCATCATCATTCGGTGTGAAAGTGTTCGGTGCATAAATCGCAACATCAGGATCAATGCAAATCTCTTGAACTGCAGTATCAGTGCAAAAGTTCACAGAAGTCACTTCAAGTACTACATCAAAACATCCAGGTGTAGGATAGGAGAAGATTGGATTCTGAATCGATGAAGTGCTCGGCGTGCTCATATCTCCAAAACTCCAGCTCCAGGTATTTGCACCAATGGAAAGATCTGTAAAGTAGATTGTAGGATTCAATTCCGTAGTTGGTTGTGGTGAAGCAGTAAATGCAGCAACAGGAATTCCAAACACATCAATGTAGTTGTTCATCGTAATTGTACTCACACAACCTGCGTTTGTAGTTGCAACAAGTGTTACAGAATACAATCCAGCGGAAGTGTAACAATGCGTTGGATTCTGAGAAGTGGATACGTTCATGTCACCAAAATCCCAAGCCCATCCTGTAATTGTACCTGTGGCTACAGTTGTCATGTCTGTGAAGTTCACACATAGTGGAGCGCATCCGGATAATGAATCACCAATGAGAATAGCAGTTGGCATTGGATTCACGACAACGTTCGTAATTGCTTGTGCTGTACAACCATTCGCATCAACTAGATCCGCGGTATAAGGACCAGACGCAGTAGGAACAATTGTTTGTGTATTTCCAATTTGATTAATAGGCTGCCATGTTACTGTGTATGTTGGCGTTCCTCCACCAGGTGTTGCATTCAATGTTACTGGAGAACCTGCGCATACTACAGATGGAGTTGAGGTTACGAGTACAGTTAGCAATGGCGGTTCAATGATTGTTGCATTTGCAGAAGAAGTACATCCGTCTGCATCTGTTGCAGTAACAACAAATGTTCCAGCAGAAAGTCCTGTTGCAGTTGCGGCGCTACCACCGGAAGGACTCCAGTTGTATGTGTACGGACCATTACCACCGGTAAATGTTCCAGTTGCGCTACCGTCATTTCCACCGAAGCAGGAAACAGGAACAAGTGTTCCCATTGAAGCAACTACTCCAAGTTGATTCACTACGTTGACTGTAATTGTATCAGCACAACCATTCGCGTCAGCAACAACAACATCATAGTTTCCACCAACAATGTTTGCAAGTGTTGCACCAGTGATGTTACTTGGGAGCCACGTGTAACTGATTAATCCGGTTCCTCCGGTAGCATTCACGTATGCATTACCATCTGCTTGTCCGCAATGTGCAGTGTCGTAAGAACTTGTAATTAGAATTTGTGGCGGCTCTGTTACAGTTGTTGTACCAGATGAAGTACATCCATTCTGATCTGTAACCAAAACATTGTATGTACCAGCGCAGATGGTTGTGCAACTTGGTTGGTTGCATAAGTTGCTCCATGCAAAAGTATAATTCCCTGTTCCTCCTGTAGGAATGACCACGATTTGACCATCACAAACTCCGAAGCAGGAAACGTTGAATCCTCCTACTGCAGTTGTTAATTGAGGAGGCTCTGTAATTGTAATGGTTGAAGATGTTGAACATCCGTTTGGATCAGATGCATCAACAATGTAAGTTCCTGCGGCAAGATTGGTTGCAGAGTTTGTTGATGAAACGTTAGGTGTCCAAACGTATGTCACGAGTCCTGTGTTTCCTGTCACAGTCACAGATGCTGTTCCGGAATTATCTCCAAAACAAACTAGATCAGTGAAGGCGGTAGTGACAGTCATATTCGCAGAAGGAGCAACAGTTGTCGTTGCATTTGTTGTGCAACCATTCGCGTCAGTGACTACAACGTTGTAAGTACCTGCTGCAAGATTGCTAACTGTTGTCGTAGTGTATCCACCTGGAGTCCACACTACAGTTGGAACACCAGTACCACCAGCAGTTGTTACAGAAACAGATCCATTACTCTGGTTGCAACTTGAAGGAATTGAAGTAGCTGTTGCTGTCAATTGCGGAGGTTCAGTAACGTTGATCGGATGTGTAATCGAACAACCATTCGCATCAGTTACAACAATTGAATATGCACCCGCACTTAAGCCGGTTCCCGAATTTGTATTTCCGGAAGTTGTATTGGCTGCAGCGGGCGTCCATGCAAAAGTATATGGCCCTGTTCCTCCAGCAGCGGTAATATTTGCACCGGCATTATTGCCACCGAAACAAGAAGGACTTCCAACAAGCGAAGCTGCACTAACTTGTGTAGGCTGCGTAATCGTAAATGTTTGCGTTCCCGTACATCCGCTGGCATCCGTCGTCGTGACGACATAAGTTCCTACACCAAGTCCAGTAGCGGAAGTACTCGTTGATGTACTTGTTGATGTAACAGCCGGACTCCACACAAATGTGTAAGGACCTGTTCCTCCACTAGCCGTGGCAGTGGCTGATCCATCCGATGCTCCGAAACAAGACACGTTCGCCATTGCTGTGTTAGCCAATGTGATTCCGGCACTTGTGTTTGTGATAGTTATTACTTGAGAAAAAGTAATACACGGAGGTTGTGTAATCGTTACAGTATACGTGCCGGGACATAGGTTAGTAGCAGTTGCTGCATTTCCTCCGGTTGGAGCCCAACTGTAAGTGTACGAGCCTGCCGGAGTGACGGTGACAGTCGCACTTCCGTTACAATTCGAACAGGTTGCAGGAACAGAGGATGGTGTTACAGTTAGTGCTGCTGAAGAAGGACAAGTCATGCACGTAGTTGTTCTAAAATACAATCCCGATACACAAAGATTGTAGCAATCTCCGCTTGTGCTTACGGAATAAGCAGCGTTGGTTGCTCCATTTGCAACCGTAGTTGCTACTTCGCAATAGTTCCACCAATTCCATGTCAACGGAACAGGAGTTCCATTCGCGCTCCATGAAAGTGCATTAAATTGAATATCTCCAATACAAAAGAATGCTCTTGCGTTAGTTGTTGGTCCGCAAACAGCAGGACTTACAGGCATGTTGTACGTAGTATTTCCACCGTTGATAATAATCGCTCCGTCTGCAATAACAATTCTTCCTGCCCATGGTGCCGATGGAAGACTCCAAACAACGAGAAGTGTTGCACCATCCATGTCGTTCCCGCTGGTAGGAGGATTAGTTAGTAGTCCACTGATGTTGTACGTTCCGTTTCCACCAACAATAGATGTAACGTCTGCTCTGTAGGTGTATGATCCGGAATATCCCCAACATTTATCAGGCCCGCTTCCAACAACAGTCATTGGGAAACTTGCAGTTCCAAATGGACCAGCTAGGGTTGCAGTTTGCGCAGCACCATTTCCAGAACCTTCTGCCCAAAGATATGCGCGCTCAATTACAGCGCATGCTGGAATACCCGAAATTGCAAATGGAGCAGGTTGCGGAATTCCTATAGGAGAAAATCGCTGACCAAGACGTTGCGATGCTGTTGTAAAATCCAATCCACATGCTTGTTGATCATAAATTACACCAAGGGTACCGTTACCATTTTGTGGTGTCGGATTATTTGGTCCAATACTTTGTATGCTCTGTGTGTTCGCAGGATATCCACAAGCTCCAGGAACACCTGGACAATTAGGTTGTGAATTTCTTTGTTGTTGTGCCTGCAAAGAGGAAGCAGGAATCATCAACGCGAACAAAAGGGAGATGCGTAGAACGTGCGTCATATTACTCCAATTTTTATTGTGTGTATTCGAAAGGTATAATCTGGTATTTGCCTTGAGCAATTTAACACAAAGTGCTTGTTTTTCAAAATTTCGGAGGTCTTACTTTTGCACGGGCTATTTTTGACTGAATTTGGCTGTTTTTCAGGGGCAAAAATGATCAACATCAACAAAACGATTTGCCATTGTGCGATTTTCTGTTCTAAACCAGCTGATAACGAAATAATTATTGCACAAAAAAAGAGAGCTATTAATGCTCTCTTTCAAAATGATGTGATGAATTATTTTATCAGATTCACATGTCCAATCAGGTTGTGTTTATCACCTAAAATATCTTTGCACTGAATCTTCCACACGTACGTATCGATCTGACAGATTTCTGATCCTCCTTGTACACGACCATCCCAACCTTCATCGAGTTCGTCAGAGTAGAAAATCATGTTACCCCAACGATCGAAGATCCAGAGTTCATACGAGTCTTCATCGATTCCTACAGTGACAGGAATGAACTCATCGTTCAATGCATTGCCATCAGGTGTGAAAGTATTCGGAACGTAGATGGAGACATCAGGATCGATGCACACGATTTTCGAAGCTGTGTCAACACAACCATCAGGTGAAGTAACTTCCAGAATCACCATGTAACAGATCGGATCTGTGT
>CAZBYM010000197.1:0-7693 GCA_964495745.1 uncultured Chryseobacterium sp.
TATACAGGATTGACGAAAGGAAGTCGGATCGTTTGTGATTATGCAGAGAAACTGAAAGAAGCACATTTCTTTGGACGATTTTATTTCAGCACTGGAGTTCCGGTAGAACTGTCAGAATATTCTGTCGAAGTTCCAAAAGGCGTTGTTATCGAATGGAAACTTTTCAATATCGCCAAAGAGGATTTGGAATTTATTGTCGTTGAAAAGAAAAAGAAAACAATTTACACCTGGAGAAAACGAAATGCGCCGAAATACAGAAGTGAAGACGATGATCCGGGACTTTCCTGGTTCGCTCCGCATATTGTAGTCTACATCAAGGAATACACCTACAAAGGAAAAACGATTCCTTATCTGAATGGCCCGCAAGGATTGTATTCGTGGTATTACACATTTGTAGATGACCTGAACAAAGAGGAAGATCCTGAAATGAGGAGGATTGTTGATTCATTGACTGCGGGAGCAAAGGATGAATTCGAAAAAGTTTCGCGAATATTTTATTGGGTGCAGGACAATATCAAGTACGTTGCATTTGAAGATGGACTCGGAGGTTTTATTCCGCGTGAAGCGAAAGCAATTTGTGACAGGCGTTATGGCGATTGCAAAGACATGGCAAATATTACTGCGACAATGTTGAAGATGGCTGGTATTCCTGCGTACCTCACGTGGATTGGTACGCGAAGTATTCCGTATCGCTATGCCGATGTTCCTTGTCCAATGGTCGACAATCACATGATCTGTACATACATGGTTGCGGGTACGTATTATTTTCTCGATGCAACAGGGAAGAATACGCCAATCGGCACACCCACCTCGATGATTCAGGGTAAGGAGGCGATGATTGGAATCGGGGAAGGTAAATTTGAAATTGCAACGGTACCAATTGTTGCCGCTGACCGGAATACAAGAACTGATTCTGTATTCATGGAGATTGGTGAAAACGGAAAGGTATTTGGTGTGGGCAACATGCGTGCTCATGGTTACGAGAAAATTCACATGACTTATCCAATGGATGCGATGAATTCGGAAGAGAAAACGGAATTTCTTACCGAATATTTCCGAAAGGGATCGAATAAGTTCGTCATTGATACATTGAAGTATGAGAATTTATATGATCGTGACAAGGACCTTCTCGTTCATTACGATTATTCTATTGGTGGTTACGCGCATACCAACGGAGATGAAATGTATATCAATATGTGTCTCGACAAAGCATATATGAATGCCTTAATTGATACGAGCAGAAGAGAGGCTCCGATTGAAATTGATTACAAAAGTACGGAGAGACATATTTCTGTTCTGACCATTCCTGAAGGCTACGGAATTTCATGCACACCACCTGATAAGTCTTTTACGATTGGTGATTATTCTTACACGATAACGTACACGAAATCGGGAAACACGTTGATTTGCGAAACACTTATTGTAATAAATGGTTTGCAAATCCAACCTGATCAATTCGATGAATGGAATCTTTTTATTGCCTCACTTACTGCTGCGTACAATGAAAACGTTACGCTAAAGAAAATTGCGGCTCCTTCTGGTACTAATCCAAAAACGAAGAAGAAATGAGACGACTGGTAATACTATTTCTTTTCGTAATTGTTGGAGTTGTAGAACTATCCGCACAACGCCCGCAATACAAACGTCATGAATGGGATGACAATAGAAAGCTGGACACACTTACATCTCTTGAGAAGAAGGAAGGTTGTGTTATCATGCTTGACAAGCGCATAATCGAAACATTTTTCGACGATGCAGGAAATGGTCAGAGCGCTGTTGTGAATTATTCCACGCGTCATATGATTATTCGTTTGAACACAGACTATTCTATTGAGTATTACAACAAAGTATATATTCCAATGACCAATGTTTTGGAACTTGTGGAATTCAAAGCCCGGTTTATTTCAAAGGATGGGAAGATTCACGAAATGGATAACAAGAACGTGAAGGATGTAGAGAATTACGACAACAATGGACCTTACAAAATTTACGCGTTAGAAGGAATTGAGATTGGAGGAGAAGTAGAATACATTTATACCGTACGCAAAATCTTTCGCTCATTCGGAACTGAAAATTATAGAAGCGCATTTAACTATCGAAAAATAGAGTTGGATATTTATTCTCCGAAGCATATCAAATACGACGCGAAATGTTATAATGGATTGCCTGAGATAAAAGCGCCTGATGATTACGACAACGACGACAAGAGATTGTTGAGCATGGAAGCAACTAATGTAGAAGGATATGAGGATGAAATGTATTCAGCAGCAAACGCTTCTTATCCTCGTGTAGAATTCAAATTCGCTTACAATACTTCAGTTAGTCGAAGCACGCGACTGAATACCTGGGACGATGCCGCAGAAACATTTCATGCGGTTGTCTATACATACTCTCCGAACGAGAAGCGAATGGCGGAGATGCTTTATAAAAAAATGGATATCGACATTGCTACCGGTAAAGTTGAGCGGATCAGGAAAATTGAATCTTATGTGAAGTCGCATTTTACAATTCGTCCGGATGCCGAGGGAGCGAATTTTGAGACTGTTGCTGGAATCATCAAATCTAGCTTAGCATCTGAAACAGGTATTGTTCGTTTGTATGCTGCTTTGTTTGAAGCGGCAGATATAAAAATCGAAATTGTTCTGACATCTGATCGCTTCGAAAAACAGTTCGATGGCGATTTTGATTCGTGGACTTACTTGCAATACTTCCTCATTTATTTTCCACAAACAGATAATTTTCTTGCTCCAACAGATCAATTCAGCCGCTATGGTTTTGTCCCTGGTGAATTGTGTAATCAGGATGGATTGTTCATTAAGAGAATTGAGTTGGGTGGAGTGAGCAGTGGAAGTGGTTCAATAAAATGGATCGGAGGAACGAAGTGGGATCAGAACATGACAAATCTGTCTACGTCTATAACTTTTGATCTGAAATCCGGATTGGCGAATGTACATGCCGTACACTCGTATTCAGGGCACTCAGCTTCCTATATTCAACCATTCTTCACATATCTGAGTGTACAAAGTCAACGTGAATCGGGCGAAGGAATTGTAAGCGGTGGGGCCTTTGACGCGCGACCAAAAAATCTTCACATTACAGGATTTGATAGTGATGACACGTTGTATGTTCACCCATTTAAGGTGGAGGCCGATTTTATAACGAATGCTTATCTCGAGAAGACGTGTGACAAATTTATTTTTAAGGTTGGAGAAGTTATCGGAAGCCAGGTTGAAATGTATCAAAAGGAAACGCGTCGTTCAGATATGGTATTAGGCTACCCGCACGGATTCTATCGTGAAATTTCATTTGTTGTTCCGGAAGGTTATAAGGTCACGAATCTGGAATCTGTGAATATGAATATTACAGACAGTGATTCGACGAGTCACTCGATGCTATTTCATAGCTATTACAAGCGGGAGGGTGACAATGTTAAGATAATCGTAGAAGAGAGTTATCAGAAAACTCATTATCCGATTGCTTTCTATAACGATTTTCGAAATGTGATTAATGCCTCTGCAGACTTCAATAAAGTAGTTGTGTATTTCGAGAAAAAATAATCATGGCAAAATTTGCGAAGTGGGTAGGTGGTACGTTGGGATGGGTTTTCGGTGGGCCCATCGGTGGACTCATTGGATTCACACTGGGTTCGATGGTGGACGAGATTGGCGGGAAAGGAATTCAACCCGGTGGTGGTCCACAAATGGCGTACAGTTCTTCCAGCGCTCAAGGTGATTTTGCTGTAAGTCTGCTCGTACTCACAGCTGCTGTTATGAAGGGCGACGGAAAAATTCTTCGTTCCGAACTTGAATACGTCAAGAAATTCCTTGTTGGTAATTTTGGTGAAGCCAACACGCAGCGACTCCTGCCAATGCTGAAGGAATTGTTGTCTAAAGAAATTCCATTGAGAGATGTGTGTGGGCAAATCCGGCAGTTTATGCCAGAGCCGCAGCGCATACAGCTCATTCAATATCTATTTGGAATTTCTGCAGCTGACGGAGATGTTCATCCTCGCGAAATTCTCATCATTCAAACAATCGCTGATTATCTGGGCGTAGAGAAAGCAGATTACGATTCCATTAAAGCAATGTTTCATCGTGATGTGGATGCGGATTATACTATTCTTGAAGTTCAACCTACAGCTAGCGACGAAGAACTGAAGAAGGCGTATCGCAAAATGGCTGTGAAATTTCACCCCGATAAAGTTGCTGACCTTGGAGAAGATGCTCAGAAGGCGGCCAAGGAACGATTCCAGAAAGTTCAGGACGCGTGGGAGAATGTGAAGAAGAGTAGAGGGATTAATTGATTTTCGATTATCAATTTTCGGTTGCCCAAGACTCATGAATGCAGTTTTCAAAAATATTGTGGAGAACAGAGAATTGAAAATTGTGAATTACTTCAAGTACAAATCAATCCCGTCCACGTGTTCCGAGTCTATTACTTCAACTAAACCTTCATCGCTTGTCTCCAACCAGCTACTGAGATTCGCTGGCTTTACATAACGAACTTCGTGATCGAAACTTTCCGGCGATTCCAGATCATTCAGTAGAATTCCAAAAAGTTTCTTTCCGTTCTTGAGGAAAATCTCTGCGAGTTCGCCTCCTGATGCTGATAATGTCATTTCCATGTTTCTATTGTTTGCAACAAAAGTACACGAGCTGGATTACGCGAATGTTATGGGAAGTTGAATAGTGTTCACTGTTGAGAGTTCACCGTTAACGGTTAAGAAGTTCAAAGTTCACAGTTGGAGAAGGACCAATCTAAACGGTGAACTTTGAACAACGAACTTTTTAGTAACGTAAGCGAAGCGCAACAATAAAATTTCTTCCAGGGGCACTGATACCAGAAGCAAAATGGCGATAATTTTGATCGAGGATATTTTCACAAGCAAATGAAATTCCAGCGAAACTATTGAATTGATATGTCGCACGGAAGTTAAGTGTTGCCCATGCCGGCGTTCCATAGGCAGTTGCCTGACCCAGATTATCCTCACCACTCGGACTATATTCTTTCAGATGTTTCCATCCATTGTAACGTGTGAAAACTTCTGCTTCCAATCCACGTCGGTGGTAAACTAGTCCGGTTTGTCCAAACACTGGCGGAATATGATCTAAAGGAATTATCGTGTCGTTCACTTCGTCTTCGTATCGTCCGTACGTTGCTGTGACTGTACTACGAAACGAAAAACTCTCACTGAAATCAGCATTTAATCCAGATGAGAATCCGGCGATGTATGCTTTGTTCACATTCTGCGAAGCCATCACTTTGCTCATGCTTCCATCAAATAGAACGGAATCCTGTCCGGCAAGCTGGAAATCTTTTGTCACGATTGCATTCGACATCAGACTGTAAAAGACTGTCGAAGTAAAATGCACATCCTCGGCGAGTAATAAATCGAATCCCCATTCGGCACCCAAAACAGTTTCAGGTTTCAAATTCGGATTTGGCACAACCAGAGTTCCTGAAATTGATTCGAACACTTTCGACATGTCATCAACATTTGGCGCTCGAAAACCTGTCGAGAACATCAGGTGTGTGCTGAATGTTTCGCATGGATGATAAACGAATCCAATGTTTCCGCTTGGAGAAAAATTTGTTTGCTTAACTTCTGTAAATGGAAACGGGAAAAAGGTGGTGTCGCTCCATTCGGAATGAAGTGACGTCATTGTAAATCGAATTCCGTCCGACAAAATGAACTTATCACTGATTTCCCAGCTATGCGAAATATAGATTGCAGCAGTTGACATTGTACTTCCCCCATCCGGATAGCGGGTTGTTGCGTCACTGATCAATCCTGTGAGAATGTCAATGTTGGTGGCTTTGGAGTCAACAATATTGTGTGTCAACTCAAGTCCATATCGTAATTCATGCTTGCCCATCTCTTTTGCGAAATCGGCATTCAATGAAAACACCATCACGTCTTCTTCTTGCGAATTACGATTCACATTATTTAGTCGGCGCGTAATTCGGTCTTGATCTATTTTTTGGAATGCCAGAATAAATTTTCCTTCGTCGCAAAAAGAGCTATCACCTTCGAATGCAAAAGTGTACGACCCAAATAATCGTTTCTGCGGACCGTAATGCCATTCCGCATATTTGGGAAGTCCGCCCGACATTTGCTGAAGTCGATCATATCTTGGAATGTCTGTCGAAGTTGAATACTGGACATTCAATAGATGCGAGGATTTTTCATTGGGCTGAAACAATATTTTCTGATTCAGATCCAGTTGTGAATAACCCGTGTATTTCTGCACCAAGGGATCAGAATTTGTATAAACACTGTCTATACTATCGTGACGTACGACATAGTATCTGCACCAATCGTAATTTCCGTACGCTGGATTTGCATTCGCGCCCATACGGAGATTGCCAAAGTCACTTCGAGTTAAACTGGTGAGCAGCGCCCATTTTTTCCAACCAAAATTCATATCAATATGGCCTGTTTGTTCTGCATTGGCCGTTGTATAACGCAACATAGCACGCGCAGAAATATATGCGCTGTCGTCTGTAGATAATTGAGGCTTCCTCGAATAAAAATGCATCGTGCCACCAAGCGCATCGCTCCCGTACATTGTGGAAGAGGGTCCAAAAATAACTTCTGTTCTCTCCAACATGTTCGGATCAATCGTAATGCAATCCTGCACATGTCCTGCACGGTAGATTGCGTTGTTCATTCGAACTCCATCAATCACCATTAGAACACGACTCGCTTCAAAGCCGCGAATTACCGGACTACTTCCTCCCATTTGACTTTTCTGAACGAATACCTGGCCTGTATTCATCAACATGTCGCCAGTGTTCTGTGGATTTCCGAAAGTCACATCTTTGCTATCGATTACTTCAATCTCAAAAGGAACATCTGCTTTTTTCTCTTCCCCTCTGTTGGCTGAAAAAACAATTTCATTCATAAGAATTTGTTTTTGCGTCAGCCGAATGGAATAGTTGCGGAGTTTAACATCGGACATTAAAAATCCCTGCGTTCCATAATTCGTATGGCGTACATAAATACTGTCCGAATCAGCGATGTGTGTAATATCTGCCTGACCTTTAATATTTGTAACTGTTCCCCACTGTTTGGTATTTGGCGACGGAGCATGCGCATAAATGAATGCGCTCACAACAGGTTCCATTGTGATATTATCAACCACCGTAATTATTTGCGAATTCACGTTTATCGCGAGGCACGCGATTAGTACCACTAAAAGTATTTTCATTTTATTAATGATTTGATTCCTGTAAAATGTAATCCATCCTGATTAAAATCAAGTTCAGATTACTATAATTAATAAGGTGGAATCAAGCGATCCAGGGTGGAGGATCAGGTAGTGCGCGATGCGCAATGGAGTGATGATGACAAAAAGTAGTATTCACCAGAATGAAAGTCTGTGAAATCACAAAAGGCACAGTTTCATTTGAACAATATTGAAAACCGACTTTAATATTTTTTTTGCTTCGAGAATCGCGTTCGTCGTTGTCATTTTTTGTTTCACGCTCAACCTGCTTGCGAAGTATATCTTCTTTCTTGTCATGTTTTGCGGAGAACACCCAAACTTCTCCTTCTTTTTGTGAATTCACGATGTCATACATTTCGTCATGATAACGGAATTCCCAATTTTTCACCCAGATAAAATCTTCGTTCGGAGTTTCTACAAGTTGAACCGGAATTCTGAGTTCAAGAACAGCTTCGGGTGTATTA